>NZ_JBEZYL010000008.1:12500-264331 GCF_040638465.1 Streptomyces sp. NPDC026206 | reverse complement strand
CGCCGTGATGACCGTGGTGGCCGTCCCTCCGGTGGTGGCTACGGTGGTCCGCGTCGCGATGACGACCGCGGTGGCCCCCGTCGCGACGAGCGTCGTGACGACCGTCCGTCCTTCCGCCGTGATGACGACCGTGGTGGCCGCCCCTCCGGTGGCGGTTACGGTGGTCCGCGCCGTGATGACCGTGGTGGCCGTCCCTCCGGTGGTGGCTACGGTGGTCCGCGTCGCGATGACGACCGCGGTGGCCCCCGTCGCGACGAGCGTCGCGATGACCGTCCGTCCTTCCGCCGTGACGAGCGTCGTGACGACCGTGCCCCCCGCCGTGAGGACGACCGTGGCGGCTTCCGCCGCGACGACCGCCGCGACGACCGTCCGTCCTTCCGCCGAGACGACCGCGCCCCCCGTCGCGATGACGACCGCGGTGGCTTCCGTCGCGACGACCGTCGTGACGAGCGCCCGTCCTTCCCGCGTGACGACCGCGCCCCGCGCCGCGACGACCGTGGTGGCTCCGGTGGTCCGCGTCGTGAGGACGACCGTGGCGGCTTCCGTCGCGACGAGCGTCGCGATGACCGTCCGTCCTTCCGCCGTGACGAGCGTCGTGACGACCGTGCCCCCCGCCGTGAGGACGACCGTGGCGGCTTCCGCCGCGACGACCGCCGCGACGACCGGGGTCCGCGCCGCGACGACGACCGTGGTGGGTTCCGTGGTGGCCGCGATGACCGCGGTGGTCGCCCGGGCGGTGGCTACGGCCGTCGCGACGACCGGCAGGGTGGCGGCGGCTACCGTGGCCGCGACGACCGCTCCGGTGGCTTCGGCCGCCGCGACGACCGCGACGACCGTGGCGACCGGGAGCCCGTGAAGCGGCTGCCGATCCCCGACGACGTGACCGGCGACGAGATCGACCAGGACGTGCGGCAGGAGCTCATGAGCCTGCCGAAGGGCCTCGCCGAAGAGGTCGCGCGGAACCTGGTGATGGTGGCGAACCTGCTGGACGAGGACCCGGACCAGGCCTACGAGTACTCCCGGGTCGCCCTGCGCCTCGCGTCGCGCGTGGCTGCCGTCCGTGAGGCCGCCGGCTTCGCCGCGTACGCCACGGCCAAGTACTCCGAGGCGCTCGCCGAGTTCCGTGCCGCCCGCCGGATGACCGGCTCCGTCGAGCTGTGGCCCGTCATGGCCGACTGCGAGCGCGGCCTGGGCCGCCCGGAGCGTGCCCTGGCCATGGCCGGCGAGCCCGAGGTGCTGAAGCTCGACAAGGCCGGCCAGGTCGAGATGCGCCTGGTCGCCGCCGGTGCCCGCAAGGACATGGGCCAGGCCGACGCGGCGGTCGTGACGCTGCAGAGCCCCGAGCTCGCGTCGAACTCCGTCCAGCCGTGGACCGCGCGACTGCGGTACGCCTACGCCGAAGCGCTCCTCGACGTCGGCCGTGAGGCCGAGGCCCGTGAGTGGTTCGCCAAGGCTCTCGAGGCCGACCAGGGCGGCACGACCAACGCCTCCGACCGGCTCGCGGAGCTGGACGGCGTCGAGTTCACGGACGCCTTGGCAGAAGACGCGACCGAGGACGTCACCGAGGCCGCGGCAGAGGCCGCGGCCGAGGAGGAGCCCGAGGCCGGGACTGAGGCCGTCGAGTCCGAGGCCGTCGAGTCCGAGGACATCGAGCCCGAGGCCGTCGAGTCCGGGGCCACCGAGCCCAAGACCGTCGAGCCCAAGACCGTCGAGACCGAGGCCGTCGAGCCTGAGGCCACGGAGGCCGAGGCCACCGAGGCGAAGGACCGCGACGCCGACTCCGACAACCGGAGCTGACAGCCTGCTTGATCACTTGTGATCAACGCAGTTGAGGGTGGGACCCTGGACCGACCGGGGTTCCACCCTCAATGTTTTTCCCTCAATGTTTTTCGCGGCCGGCTTCAGTTCAGCGCCAGGCTCCGCAGCACCAGCCCCGTCGCCGGCTTAGGGCCGAACGACGTCGACTTGCGCGGCATCGTCACGCCCTGTTCGGCGAGTTCCCGTACGACGTCCTCGTGCACGGGGTGCATCAGCACCGCCGTACCGCCATGGAGTTCGGCCTGCTGGACGGCCGCCGCGGTCTCGTGGATGTACCCGATGTACTCGGGGCCGTCCGGCACCCGCCAGACGTGTTCCAGCAGCGCCGAGTGCAGAACCGTCGCGTCCAGCTCGCGCCAGGCCTGCGGGCGGTCGGTGGGGACCGTACGCGCCAGCAGCTCGGGGTCCGGCCGGTCCAGGAGGTGGAAACGGCCGTCACCGGCGAGCACGAAGGCGTTGCCCGGCCCCGACGCGGCGTCCGCCAGCGCGTCGAGGGCGTTCTGCAGGGGGCCGTCGATCGTGCGCACCCGGAACGCGTCGCCCAGCCGGTCCAGTGCCTCGGCGACCGGCAGACGGTGCAGCAGCCGGTGGATGGCCCGGACGCGCAGCGGGTAGCGGGCCGTGTCCACGAGGAGGACGAGGCCGAAGTCCCAGGGGCCGGGGGCGGGCTGCTCGGCGCGGAGGCGGAGGTAGGTCGCCCAGCGGTGGTGGCCGTCGGCGATGAGGGCGTGCTGGTGCGAGAGGTCCTTGTCGACGAGGGCCAGGTCGCGGGGGTCGGTGATGGACCACAGCCGGTGGGCGTAGCCGTCCTCCGTGGTGGTGGAGAGCAACGGCTCGGTGCGGATGACCCGCTCGATGACGGCGGCCGCGCCTTCCGCGCCGTCGCCGTTGCCCCGGTAGGAGAAGAGCAGGGGCTCCAGATTGGCGCCCGTGTCGCGCATCAGGGCTGCGCGGTCCTCGATGATGTGGGGCATGACGTCCTCGTGGGGGAGGACGACGCCTTCCTCACGCGGGGTGAGGCGCAGCGCGCCGATGAGACCGCGCTGCAGTATGCCGTCGCCGCGCTGTTCGTAGACGTAGAGCGCGGGCTCGGGATCGGCGGCGAGTACGTGCTCCTCCTGCCAGCGGCGGAGCGTCTCCGCTGCCTGGCGGTGCCGGTCGGCCGCGGTGGCGGCCTGGGGGAGGATGAGCCGGACGATGTTGTGCGGGTCGGCGGTCTCCAGGTGGCGCAGGCCGTCAGGCCGGACGACGACGTCGTACGGTGGTGAGGTGACCGCCGAGAGGCTGCCCACCCGGTCAGGGACATAGCGCAGCCCTCGGAAGGGGACGAGTTGAAGCCCCTGTCCTGCGAGACTGCCGTTGGCGCCGTTGCCGTGGCCTGAAGTGCTCATTGTGAAATGTTATGTCTCATGGCCGGATGAGCAATGATCGTGGAAGAGACGTACAGCACAAGGAGCGAACACAGGATGAATCAGACCGTCCGGACCCGGCCCGACGGCAGCGACAGGCGGCTGAGCGCCGCCTATGACACGGCGCTGCTGGACCTCGATGGCGTGGTGTACGCCGGTGGCGAAGCCATCGTGCACGCGGTGGAATCGCTGGGGGTGGCCCGGGAGGGCGGGATGCACCTCGCGTACGTGACGAACAATGCGGCGCGTACGCCGGAGACGGTGGCCGGGCACCTGACCGAGCTGGGCGTGCCGGCCGAGCCGGCGGATGTGATCACCTCGGCGCAGGCGGTGGCCCGTCTGATCTCCGATCAGATCCCGTCGGGCTCCCGGGTGTTGGTGATCGGTGCGGAGGGGCTGCGGGTCGCGCTGCGCGAACGCGGGCTCGTGCCGGTGGAGTCGGCGGACGACGAACCGGCCGCGGTCGTGCAGGGGTTCGGCGGGATGGAGATGCCGTGGGGGCGGCTGGCCGAGGCGTCGTACGCGGTGGCCCGGGGCGTGCCCTGGTACGCGTCCAATACGGACCTGACGATTCCGAGTGCGCGGGGCATCGCGCCGGGCAACGGTGCGGCGGTGCAGATCGTACGGATAGCCACGGGTGCGGAGCCGCAGGTGGCGGGCAAGCCGCTGCCGCCGATGCATCGCGAGACGATTCTGCGGACCGGGGCCGAGCGGCCGTTGGTGGTCGGGGACCGGCTCGACACGGACATCGAGGGCGCGCATGTGGGCGGCGTGGACTCGCTGCTGGTGCTGACCGGTGTGACGACGGCCGCGCAGCTGATCGCGGCGCGGCCGGAGCATCGGCCGACGTATGTGGCGGAGGATCTGCGGGGGTTGCTGGAGCCGCACCCGGCGGTTTCCGGCTCTGCCGATGAGGGGTTCCGGTGCGGTGGTTGGACCGCGTCGGCGGACGGTGAGGCCCTCGCCCTCGGCGGGGACGGCGATCGGATCGACGCACTGCGGGCGTTGTGCGGTGCGGCTTGGGCGGCGGCGGGGGAGGCGTCTTGCGGCCTGGACGCGGGGAAGGCGCTGGCGCGGCTGGGCTGGTAGGGGTTCTTTCCCCACCCCGGTCCGTTCCCGCTGTATCCGGCGTGCGGCTCCGCCGCGTGGCGGGGGCTCCCGCCCGGCGGACCCCCGGTCCTCCGGCAGCAGAATTCAGCCCGTCCGGCGATTGAGGACTTGAGGACAAGCAGCGGACAAGAAGGGGGTCAGCCCAGCTCAGCCAGCAGGTCTTCCTCCGTGGCGCCGTGGCGCCAGTAGCCGGTGAAGGTGACCGCGCGGCGGTCGAAGCCGCGGTCGCCCACGAGGTGGCGGCGCAGGGCGCGGATCGTGCCGGATTCGCCGGCGATCCAGGCGTAGGGGTTGCCGGAGGGCAGGGCCGCGGAGCGGACGGCGTCGAGAACGGGCCGGTCGCCGGCGTTGCCGCGAATCAGCCAGGTGATGTCGGCGTCGGCGGCCGTGGGCAGGTCCTGGACGTCGCCCGGATGCGCCACCTCGATCCAGACCTTGGCGGGAGTGCCCGCCGGCAGCCAGGAGAGGATGCCGGCCGCCGCGGGCAGCGCGGACTCGTCGGCGGTGACCAGCACCCAGTCGGTGCCGGCCGGCGGCTGGAAGTCGACGCCGCCGTTGTCCTCGGCGACCGGGCCCAGAATGGCGACGCGGTCGCCGGGGCGGGCGGTACGGGACCAGTGCGAGGCGGGCCCGCTGTGACCGGTGCCCTTCCCGTGCTCCCCGTGCTCCCCGTGCTGCCCGTGCTCCCCGTGCTGGACGAAGTCGACGTCCAGCTCGTCGGGTTCGCGGCGCAGCTCGCGGACGGTGTACGAGCGCATGACGGCCCGCACCGCCGGATCCTGGGTGCGCCACTGCGCGTACCAGCCCGGGCCCAGGTCGTCCGGGAGGACCGGGGCGTCCTGGCCGGGGCGGGGCAGGAAGAGTTTGAAGCGCTGGTCGCGGCCGCCGGTGACCATGTCGCCGAGGCGGTCGCCGCCGAAGGTGACGCGGACCAGGGAGGGGCTGATCCGCTCGGTCCGTTCGACCTGCAGGTCGAACCAGCGGTAGGGCGGGGGCGGGGCGTCTGTCATCGCGGGAGACGGTCCTTTCGGTTCGGTCGGTCGGGGGCTCCCGGTGTCAGGACGCCTTCTTCGCCTTCTCGATCGCGGCCGCGAGGCCCTCGAGGAGCGGCGCGCAGCCGGCGTAGGAGAAGCGCGGTTCGCTGAGCCAGGGGCTCACCTGCCCGGCCTTGACGGCGGGGAGCTGCTCCCAGGTGGGCTTGACGGCGAGGTCCTTGGGCTGGAGGGCGGAGGTGCGGCTGTCCAGCAGGATCAGGTCGGCCTGGTACTTGTCGGCGTTCTCCCAGCTCAGGCTCTCGAAGTAACCGCCCTTGTCGAGCTTTTGCGGGACGACGAAGTCGACGCCGAGCTCGCGGAAGTACATGAGGTCGGCGTTGACGGCAGGGTTGGAGACGTAGAACAGGTCGGCGCTGCCGGAGGCGGCCATGACCTTGAGGGGGTGGGACCTGGCGGTCCGGCGCAGGGTCTCGGCTGCCTTCTCGAAGCGCGCCTTGGCGTCGACGACCTTGCGGGCCGTGAGATCGGCGCCGAGGGATCCGGCGAGCGCGGCGTAGCGCTTGATGGGCTCCAGCATGGAGACCCGGGCGGCGGTGAGGCCGACGCTGGGGGCGAGGCCGAGGATCTTCTTCTTGCTGTCCTCCGGCACGTACCACAGCGCGTCGGGCTCGAACATGTTGCTGATCAGCAGGTCGGGGCCGATGCCCGCGTACTTCTCGATGTTGAACTCGCCCCAGGCGTTGCCGAGGACCGTCAGTTTGCCGACGTCGAGGTCGCCGGCTTGCGGGTCGGGCTTGCCGTCCTTGAGCGTGGTGGGGCCGAAGACGCCGACGCACTCGACCCCGAAGTCGTGGAGTGCGGCCGCGGTGCCGGTGAAGGCGACGATCCGCCGGGGGGTCCTGCCGGCCTCGACGGTCCGGCCGCGGTCGTCCTTGAAGGTCCACGGCCCGCTCCTGGCGCCGGCCGGGCCGGAGGTGCCGGCCGGACCGGAGGACGAGCCGCCGCCCCCGCACGCGGTGAGCAGGGCGCCGATGCCCAGGGCACCACCCGCCGTCAGGATGGAGCGGCGGGATGGAGCTATGGCGCGGGGGGTGCTCATGGGGTAGTGCTTCTCTCCGTGAGGAACAAAGGTGAGGGTAGGCTAACCTAACTGGGTGTTGGTCGACAGCCCCCCTCAACCGAGCGCCGCCGCCCCCCAGGCCGCGCCACGCCGCCCAGGCGCGCTGCGCGCCGCCGGACTGCCGGCCGCGACGGGCGTCCTGCTGCTGGTCGTCGTCGCGTCCGTCGCCGTCGGCGCAAAACAGATGCCCCTGGACCAGGTCTGGCACGGGCTGTTCCACTACACCGGCAACGAGACGGACGTGGTCGTACGGGACGTCCGTGTTCCCCGCACCGTCCTCGGGCTGCTCGTCGGCACCGGACTCGGGCTCGCGGGCACGGTCATGCAGGCCCTCACCCGCAACCCGCTCGCCGACCCCGGGCTGTTCGGCATCAGCGCCGGAGCCGCGGCCGCCGTCGTCTCCGGCATCAGCTTCCTCGGCGTCACCTCACTGACCGGCTACGTGTGGTTCGCCTTCCTCGGCGCGGCCCTCGTGTCCGTGGTCGTCCACGCGCTCGGCGGCACCCGGGGCGCCACGCCCGTACGCCTCGCCCTGGCGGGCACCGCCGTGAGCGCCGCCCTCAACGGCTACATCTACTCCGTCGAGCTGATGGACTCCGCCGCCCTGGACAAGATGCGCTTTTGGACCGTCGGTTCGCTGGCCCCGGCCAACGCCACCGTGGTCGCGCAGGTCGCACCGTTCATCGCGGTGGGCGTGGTGCTGGTCCTCGGGCTGGCCAAGCCGCTCAACGCCATGGCCCTCGGCGACGACCGGGCCCGGGCGCTCGGCACCCGGCTGACCACGACGCGCGTCCTCGCCCTGGGGAGCGTCACCCTCCTGTGCGGCGCAGCCACCGCCGCCTGCGGGCCCATCGTCTTCATCGGGCTGATGGTGCCGCACGCCGTCCGCTCGTTCACCGGCCCCGACCTGCGCTGGGTCCTGCCCTACACGGCGATCCTCTCGCCCGTCCTGCTGCTCGGCGCGGACATCGCCGGCCGCGTCGTCACCCGCCCCTCCGAGCTCCAGGCCGGCATCGTCACCGCACTGATCGGCGGGCCCGTCTTCATTCATCTCGTACGGCGCCGGAGGATGGCTCAGCTGTGAAGGCCCTACGCACCCGAGGCGGACTGTCCCTGCGCGTGGACCCGCGGGCCACGCTCGTCGTCCTGCTGCTGGCGGCCGCCGCGCTCGCCGCCTCCGTCGCCCTCATCGGCACCGGCGACTACCCGATGTCGCCCGCCGACGTCCTGCGGACCCTGGCCGGCAACGGCACCGCGGCGCAGGAGTTCATCGTGCACGACCTGCGACTGCCGCGCGTCCTCGTCGGCCTGCTCGCCGGCGCGGCCCTCGCTCTGGCCGGTGCGGTCTTCCAGTCCGTCTCCCGCAACCCCCTGGGCAGCCCGGACGTCATCGGCCTCGGCCAGGGCTCCACGGCGGGCGCGCTGGCGGTCATCGTCCTCTTCCGGGGCGACACCGGGGCCGTCGCCGCCGGAGCCGTGGCCGGCGGCCTCCTCTCCGGGGCCGCCGTCTATGCGCTGGCCTGGAAGAAGGGCGTGCACGGCTACCGGTTCGTGCTCGTCGGCATCGCCATGGCCGCCATCCTCACCGCCGTCATCGGCTACCTGCTCACCCAGGCCGGTCTCACCGACGCGGCCCGCTCGACGGTATGGATGGTCGGCTCCCTCAACGGCCGCGACTGGAGCCAGGTGTGGCCCCTGCTCGCCGCGTGCGCCGTGCTCGTACCCCTGGTCCTCGGCCACAGCCGGGGCCTGCGGATGCTGGAGACGGGCGACGACTCGGCGTACGCGCTCGGCGTGCCCGTCGAGCGGACGAGGCTGGTGACCATGGCGGCCGCCGTGCTGCTGACCGCCGCCGCCACCGCCGCCTGCGGGCCCGTCTCCTTCGTCGCCCTCGCCGCCCCCCAGCTCGCCCGGCGCCTGACCCGCTCGCCCGGCCCCGGCCTCACCGCCGCCGCCTGCACGGGCGCGGCCCTGCTCGTCACCGCCGACTGGGCCTCCCAGCGGCTGTTCGGCGCGGACCAGCTGCCCGTCGGGGCCCTCACCGGCATGCTCGGCGGGTGCTACCTGCTGTGGCTGCTGTTCACCGAGCGCAGGGCGGGGCGGATATGAGTACACCCAAGGACAGGACCACCACCGTGAGTGACACACTCGCGGCCACCGGGCCGCAGACGACTGCGACGGCCGCACCTCGGCGCCGCGCGGGCGGAGAAGCGAACAAGACGCATACGGCGAGCCGGCTTTCGGCCGAATCCGTCACCCTCGCCTACAACGGGCGGGTGATCGCCGAGAACCTCTCCGTCACCATCCCCGACAACTCCTTCACCGTCATCGTCGGCCCCAACGCCTGCGGCAAGTCCACGCTGCTGCGCGCCATGTCCCGGATGCTCAAGCCGGCCTCCGGCTCCGTACTGCTGGACGGCTCGGCCATCGGCTCCCTCCCCGCCAAGAAGGTCGCCCGCACCCTCGGGCTGCTGCCGCAGTCGTCGGTGACGCCGGACGGCATCACCGTCGCCGACCTCGTCGCCCGCGGCCGCTACCCGCACCAGGGGCTGCTGCGGCAGTGGTCACCGCAGGACGAGCGCGTCGTCGAGGAGTCGATGGCGGCCACCGGCGTGGCGGCCCTCGCCGACCGGTACGTCGACGAGCTCTCCGGCGGACAGCGGCAGCGCGTGTGGATCGCCATGGCCCTCGCCCAGCGCACCCCGCTGCTGCTCCTCGACGAGCCGACCACGTTCCTCGACATCCAGCACCAGATCGAGCTCCTGGACCTGTGCGCCGAGCTCCACGAGAGCCAGGAACGCACCCTCGTCGCCGTCCTCCACGACCTCAACCACGCCGCGCGCTACGCCACCCACCTCATCGCCATGCGCGACGGCCGGATCGTCGCCGAGGGCGCGCCGGCAGACGTGGTGACGGCTGCCCTCGTCGAGGACGTCTTCGGGCTGCGCTGCCAGGTCATCGAGGACCCGCAGACGGGCACCCCCCTGGTCGTACCGGCCGCCCGCCGGGCCCGTACGGCGGCCGCCTCCACAGGGGTGGCCGCCGCTACAGGATCGCGCGGAGACGGAGCACGTCCCGCAGGCCCGCCTTCACCTTGACCCGGCCGCCGGCCCAGGCACGCGCGAAGTTCAGCTTGCCCTCGACCAGGGCCACCAGATCGTCACCGGTCATCTCCAGGCCGATCTCGGCCCGCTGCTCCGGCGTGCCCCGCACGGTGCGCACCTCCTTGATGTGGCCGTCCCGGAGGTGGCCCACGAAGGTGACGTCGAGGTCGGTGACGTGGCAGCTGAGCGAGCGGTCGGGCGCGGCGGCACCGCGCAGATCACCGCTCGCGCCCGCGAGATTCTCCGCCAGCCGGTCGAGTGCGCCCAGGCACTCCTCAATGGTCGCCATCGCAATGGACGGTACCCCAGGGGGCCGGGAACACAGGACAAGCCCGCGTTCCGAGGTAGCGTCGGAGTCATGACCGACCCGACGCAGCCGCAGCCGCAGCCGCCGCAGCCCCTCGGCGTGGAACGCACCCCCACCGGCAACGCCGACGTCGACGAGCGGCTGGCCCGGCTGGCGGACGCCGACCACCTCGACGCCGGTGGCCACCTGCGGGTGTACGAGGATGTACACCAAGGGCTGCGCGACGCGCTCACCGCGCTCGACCAGCGCCCGGGGCCGCCGCCCGCGGCCCCCACGCGTCCGTACGACAACAGGAGCTGAACCGCACGTGGCAGTGACCCGCCGCCGACTCGACGCGGAGCTGGTGCGCCGCAAGCTGGCCCGTTCGCGTGAGCACGCGAGCCAGCTGATCGCCGCAGGCCGCGTGACCGTCGGCGGTACGACGGCCACCAAGGCCGCCACGCAGGTGGAGACCGGCGCCGCCCTCGTCGTCACCCAGGACGACAGCGACCCCGACTACGTCTCGCGCGGCGGCCACAAGCTCGCGGGCGCGCTCGCCGCGTTCGTCCCGAAGGGCCTGAAGGTCGAGGGGCGGCGGGCGCTGGACGCGGGGGCGTCCACGGGCGGCTTCACCGACGTCCTGCTGCGCTCGGGCGCAGCCCACGTCGTCGCCGTCGACGTCGGGTACGGGCAGCTGGCCTGGTCGCTGCAGAGTGATGAGCGGGTCACCGTGAAGGACCGGACGAACGTACGCGAACTGACGCTGGAGCAGATCGACGGGCTGCCGGTGGATCTCGTCGTCGGCGACCTGTCCTTCATCCCGCTCGGCCTGGTCCTGCCCGCACTGGTGCGCTGCGCCGCGCCCGACGCGGACCTGGTGCTGATGGTCAAGCCGCAGTTCGAGGTCGGCAAGGAACGGCTGGGCACGGGCGGTGTCGTGCGCAGCACCCAGCTGCGGGCCGAGGCGGTACGGGCCGTCGCCGGCCGCGCGGCCGGGCTGGGGCTCGGCGTACTGGGGGTTACGGCCAGCCCGCTGCCCGGACCGTCCGGCAATGTCGAGTACTTTCTGTGGCTGCGCGCCGGTGCGCCTGAACTGGACCCGGCCGACGTCGACCGAGCAGTGGCGGAGGGGCCCCGTTGACCACTTCAGAAGCACCATCGGCAGTACCGGCTGGACGCACCGTTTTCCTGCTCGCCCACACCGGGCGCCCAGCGGCCATCCGCAGTGCCGAACTCGTCGTCCAAGGGCTGCTGCGCTGCGGCATCGGCGTGCGGGTGCTGGCCGAGGAGGCCGCCGACCTGCCGCTGCCGGGTTCGGCGGAGCGCGTCGAGGCCGGCCCGGGCGAACCGGATGCCCTCGAGGGCTGTGAGCTGCTGGTCGTCCTCGGCGGCGACGGCACGCTGCTGCGCGGCGCGGAGTTCGCGCGGCGGTCCGGGGTGCCGATGCTGGGCGTCAACCTCGGGCGCGTCGGCTTCCTCGCCGAGGCCGAGCGCGACGACCTGGACAAGGTCGTCGACCGGGTCGTCACGCGCGCCTACGAGGTCGAGGAGCGGATGACCCTCGACGTCCTCGTACGCACCGACGGGCACATCGTGCACAGGGACTGGGCGCTGAACGAGGCCTCGGTCGAGAAGGCGGCGCGGGAGCGGCTGCTGGAGGTCGTGACGGAGGTCGACGGGCGGCCCGTCTCGCGGTTCGGCGGGGACGGTGTGGTGTGTGCTACGCCGACCGGGTCGACCGCGTACGCCTTTTCGGCGGGCGGGCCTGTTGTATGGCCTGAGGTCGAGGCCCTGTTGATGGTTCCCATCAGCGCGCACGCGCTGTTCGCCAAGCCGCTGGTGACGGCGCCCGACTCGGTGCTGGCGGTGGAGGTGCAGCCGCAGACGCCGAACGGGGTGCTGTGGTGCGACGGGCGGCGGACCGTGGAACTGCCGGCCGGGGCGCGGGTGGAGGTACGGCGTGGAGCCGTGCCGGTGCGGCTGGCGCGGCTGCATCACGCGTCGTTCACGGACCGGTTGGTGGCCAAGTTCGCGCTGCCGGTTGCCGGGTGGCGGGGGGCGCCGCACTAGGCCGTGGCCGTGGGGCCGGGGGCCCCGGCCCCTCCGGTCGGTTGTCAGCCTCGGCGCCGGTCGGACAGGCGCTTGCGGGCCTCTGTCAGGGCCGGGTCCCGGCCCGACGCCAGGTCCTCCTCTGTGAAGACCGGCGTCCGGACATCCGGCGCTATGCCGTCGCCGTCGTACGTCGTCCTGCCGTCGGCCGCGCTCAGGAACTCCTCGTTCGGCAGGCCGAAGCGCCAGCCGTTCGGCAGCCGTCGCTCGAGGACGTCCGAGAACGAGCCGTTCGTGTTCTGGCCGATCCGTACGGCGGCGGGCGTGCGGCCCATGAGCGCCTGGGTCGTGGTCTCGCCCGCGCTGATCGTCAGGCGGCCGGTGAGGACCGCGACGGGGCCCGTGTAGGCGCCGGCCTTGTGCGGAACCACCTGCACCGCTTCGGCCGGTGTGAACGTGCGGGGGTCCTTGGGATCGTTCCGTGCGTGCTTGAGGTACGCCGTGTACGGGCGGTCCGTCAGCCGCTCGGCGACGCGCAGGCCCAGGCGGTCGGAGCCGCCGCCGTTGAGGCGCAGGTCGAGGACCAGGCCGCGCAGGGCCTTGGGGCCGGTGGTCCGCCCGGGGGTGAAGACGGCGTCCAGGGCGCGGTCGAGTTCGGCGCTGTCCGCCTCGAAGGTGTGGTCGTCGGTGTAGTTGACGAAGCCGGTCAGGCGGAGGTAGCCGGTGCCGTCCGGCAGCTCCGCGAAGGCGATCTTCCCTTTCCCCTTGCCCTGGCCCCATGTGCGGAGCCGGGAGGCGCCCACGTTGTCGGTGACCGACTTGTCGATCTTCGCGATGAGTTCCGGCGTGGGGAACGGGGTGTCCTCGCGGTGCCCGCCGAAGCAGTTCCCCGGGCTCTCGTCGCATGCGCCCCTCATCAGGTACGTGTGCCCGTCGTGCAGCGGCTCGGTCATCTTCCTCAGGACGGCGAACAGCTCGTCGTCCGTGGTCCTGTCGGTGACCTGCGGCCGGTAGCGGTCGCGGACGGCGCGCCAGTCGACGCCCTTCGCGGCGAAGAAGGGGTAGTTCTCCGCGTACGTCTGCCAGAAGGTGTCGAACACGGCACGCTTGTCCTTGGCCGGGTGCTCGTCGCGGCAGGCGGCGGGCAGGGTGGCGATGCGCCGCAGTGTGCGGTGGCCCACGCTCCCCGCGTAGCCGAGCCGGGCCCGGCCCGGGCCCGCCGGGGTGAGGGTGATACCGGGCGTGCCGGTCAGCTCGGTGACGTCGCCCGGCAGGCAGCCGGCCCCCGCCGTTTCGTATGCGCGCAGCCGCCGGCCCCCCTCCTCGACGGAGACGACCGTGCCGTAGCCGTCCATCCGCCACACGCCGTCCAGCGCGGTGGCAGAAGCCGGCCGGGACGAGTGGGCGGTCGCGATCTGCGCGCCGGCGACGGTGGCGAGGGCGATGGCCGTGCTGAGTACGAAAGTGGCGGCGTGGCGGCCGCGCTCGCGGATGATCATGGTTCCAGCCTGACGCCCCAAGGGATGCCGGGGCGATGGAGCGGTCACCCGGAACGGTGGTGGGGTTCTCCCCAGGGGCCTCGGTGGGGGAGGCCGTCGCGAGGGACCCCCGGAACCTCGTATGGTCGTATCCGTGTTGGAGGAGATGCGGATCCGGTCCTTGGGCGTCATTGACGACGCGGTGGTCGAGCTGTCACCTGGTTTCACGGCGGTGACCGGCGAGACCGGCGCAGGCAAGACCATGGTCGTCACCAGCCTCGGCCTGCTGCTCGGCGGGCGCGCCGACCCGGCGTTGGTGCGGGTGGGGGCCAAGGCCGCCGTCGTGGAGGGGCGGATCGCCGTCGACCGCCGGTCCCCCGTGGCCGTACGGGCCGAGGAGGCCGGTGCCGAACTCGACGACGGCACGCTGCTCATCAGCCGCACCCTCTCCGCGGAGGGGCGCTCGCGCGCCCACGTGGGCGGGCGCAGCGTGCCCGTGGGGCTGCTGGGCGAGCTCGCGGACGACCTGGTGGCCGTGCACGGGCAGACCGACCAGCAGGGTCTCCTGCGCCCCGCACGGCAGCGCCAGGCCCTCGACCGGTACGCGGGTGATGCGGTGGCCGTGCCGCTGGCCAAGTACACCGGCGCCTACCGCAGGCTGCGGGCCGCCGCCGCCGAACTGGACGAGCTGACCACGCGCGCCCGGGAACGGGCGCAGGAAGCCGACCTGCTGCGCTTCGGCCTGGACGAGGTCGCCGCCGCCGAGCCCCTGCCGGGCGAGGACGCCGAACTCGCCGCCGAGGCCGAGCGGCTCGGCCACGCCGAGGCTCTGGCCTCCGCCGCCACCGCCGCGCACGCCGCGCTGGCCGGCGACCCCGAGGACCCCGAGGGCATCGACGCCCGCACGCTCGTCGCGGGCGCCCACCGGGCGCTGGACTCCGTGCGCTCCCACGACCCGGCCCTCGCCGCCCTCGCCGACCGCATCGGCGAGCTGGGCATCCTGCTGGCCGACGCGGCCGGGGACCTGGCGGGATACGCCTCCGGTCTGGACGCCGACCCGCGGCGCCTGGCGGCCGTCGAGGAGCGGCGGGCCGCGCTCACGCACCTGACCCGCAAGTACGGCCAGGACATCACCGCGGTCCTCGCCTGGGCCGAGCGCGGCGCCGCCCGGCTGAGCGAGCTGGAGGGCGACGACGACCGCATCGGCGAGCTCACCGCCGAGCGCGACGCGCTCCGTGCCGAACTCGGCGAGCTGGCACAGGCGCTGACCGACGCCCGCACGGAGGCGGCGCAGCGATTCGCCGGGGCGGTCACCGAGGAGCTCGCCTCCCTCGCCATGCCGCATGCCCGGGTGACCTTCTCCATCCGGCAGAACGAGGTGGCCGACGACGCCGCCGGCATCGACGTCGGCGGCCGCGCCGTCGCGTACGGGCCGCACGGCGCGGACGACGTCGAACTGCTCCTCACCTCGCACCCCGGCGCCCAGCCGCGGCCCATCGCCAAGGGCGCCTCGGGCGGCGAGCTCTCCCGCGTCATGCTCGCGGTGGAGGTCGTCTTCGCGGGCACCGACCCCGTGCCGACGTATCTCTTCGACGAGGTCGACGCGGGGGTCGGCGGCAAAGCCGCGGTGGAGGTGGGGCGGCGCCTGGCACGGCTCGCGCAGTCGGCGCAGGTCGTCGTCGTCACCCACCTTCCGCAGGTGGCCGCGTTCGCCGACCGGCATCTGGTCGTGGAGAAGACCCATGACGGCGCGGTCACCCGCAGCGGGGTCCAGGCGATGGAGGGCGAGGAGCGGGTGCGGGAGCTGTCGCGGATGCTGGCGGGTCAGGAGGACTCGCAGTCGGCGCGGGCGCATGCGGAGGAATTGCTGGAGGCGGCGCGGGCGGGGCGCTGACGGCGCGCGGGGTGTGTTGGGGGGGCGTGCGCCGGGGGGCGCTTGCGGTGCGTGTGGGGCGGGGCCGGGGTGGGACGGGCCCTTCTGGGGCTGGATTATTTACGGCCACCGTCACCGTAGTGCGTGCTCCGAACGTCGCCGCAAATAACCCTTACGCCCCCTGCCAGGGCCCGTCCCACCCCGGCCCCTCCCGTCGGTCGGCGGCTGCGGGTCCCGGTCGTTTCAGTGGTCCGCGGTCGGTGCTGTGTGGATGGGAAAGGCGAGGCAATGGGGCTCGGGGTAGCTGTGGTGGGGGCGCTCGGGGGGTACGAGGTGGTGCGGCGCACCCGGCCCGGAGGGAGGGCCTTTTGAGAGCGCCGGAACCGCGCCGGGCGGACCGTCGACCTGTGTGCCGGGCCCGGCGCCGTGCTCGGAACGGCCGCGGCCGTCGCAGCGGCGCGTGCGCTGCCGGTACGGCAGCGGGCCGCCGGGGTGCTGGCCGTGCTCGCCGCCGGCGCCTGCGGGGCGTACGACGACGTCGTCGGCGCGGGGGATTCCCGGCGCGGCTTCCGGGCGCACCTGTCGGCGCTGCGGAGCGGGGACTTGACCAGCGGCGCGGTCAAGCTCCTGGGGACCGGGGCGGCGGCCCTCGCCGCCGGGGCGGTGCTCCGGGACCGGCCGCTGGACCGGGTGCTAGCCGGTGTGGTGATCGCCGGCTCGGCGCACGCGGTCAATCTGCTGGACGTGCGGCCCGGGCGGGCCGCGGGCGCGGTCATCGCGCTGGGCGCGGGCGGAATGCTGCGCGGCGGCGCCGCCGCACAGGTGGCCGCCGGACCGGTGGGAGCGGCCGCGGCCCTGATCGCCGACGACCTCGGTGAGCGCACCATGCTCGGCGACACGGGCGCGCACGCACTCGGTGCGGGGCTCGGGCTCGCCGTCGTGGTGGGCAACGGCCGGGCAGGCCTGATGCTGCACGCCGCCGTACTGACAGCCGTGACGATCACGGCGGACCGGCGGAATCGCCAAAGTGGGTGAATCCGGGGATCTGCGGGCGAGGTGGGACGGGCCGCCCTCGGAACGGTGGTCCCGAGATGTCAGTCGAGGCTGGCATCCTGGGCTCAGCACCTCGCCGTACGCCCCGCCCGACGTCGACTCAGGAGCTTCCCCCGCGTGAGCAGCACACCCGGCCCCTCGCACGGGCGGCCGCCTCTGCACGCTGTTCAGGTTCTGGGCAGCGGAAGCGCGGGGAGCGGTGCGCACGTGCGGTCCCTGGCGGACGGCCTGGTGGCCCGGGGACTGCGGGTGACGGTGTGCGGGGCGCCGGTGGCCGCGCAGAGGTACGGGTTCGCGGCGGCGGGGGCGGCCTTCACGCCGTTGAGGGCGGGCACCAACGCCCTGTCCGTCGCCGCGATCAGGGCGGCGAGTGATGGCGCGGACGTGGTGCACGCGCACGGACTGCGGTCCGGAATGCTGGCAGCCCTGGCCCTTCGGGGGCGCCCCACGCCGCTGGTCGTCACCTGGCATGCCCCGGTATGTGCCGCGGGCGCCCGGTCCCACGTCGTACGGCTGATGGAGCGGCAGGCCGCGCGCGCCGCGGCCGTCGTCCTGGGCGCCTGCCCCGACCTGGTCGACCGGGCGCGACGGCGCGGCGCCCGTGACGCCCGGCTGGCGCCGGTGGCGCTGCCCCCGCCGTCCTGCCCGCCCGAGGAGGACGAGCACCTGCGCAGCAAGGCCCGCGCCGAACTCGGCGCTGTCGCCCGCCCGTTGCTCGTCACCGTCGGCCGCCTCGAACCGGGCCAGGGCCACGGCCCCCTGCTGGACGCCGCACGGAGCTGGCGGGAGCTGGACCCTGAGCCGCTGCTCGTCATGGCGGGGGAAGGCAGTGAACGGCCGCACCTGCAGCGCCGGATCGAGGACGAGCACCTGCCGATCCTGCTCGTGGGCCGCCGCGACGACGTGCCGGAACTGCTGGCGGCGGCGGACGTCGCCATCCTGCCCAGCCGCTGGGAGGCCCGCTCCCTGCTGGCCCAGGAGGCACTTCACGCGGGCGTCCCCCTGGTCGCCACGTCGGTCGGCGGTGTCCCCGACCTTGTCGGTGACGCCGCCGAGCTCGTCCCGTACGGTGACGCCGGCGCCCTGGCGGGCGCGGTGGCCCGCCTCCTCGACGATCCGCTGCGCTGTGCCGAGCTCAAGGCCGCGGGCCGCACACAGGCGGCGAGCTGGCCCACGGAGGACGACACCGTCGCCCACGTCCTGAGCGTCTACGACGAACTCAAGCAACGCCTCTGAGGCGCTCACCGCGAGTGCGGGGCACGGGACCGCTGACACGGCCGGCCCCCTCCCGCCCCGCCCCCGCCCACTCACTGCAAGCGCCCCTGGCCCCGCAACCGTCACCCCACATGCCGCCGAGCCCGCAACGCCAGGCTCAGCGCCAGCACCGCCTCCGGGTCCTCCAGATCCGTACCGAGCAAGCGCGCGATCCGCGCCAGCCGGTCGTACAGCGTCTGCCGGTTCAGATGCAGCTCCCGTGCCGTCTCCGCCTTGCGGCCCCCGTGCGCCAGATAGGACTCCAGCGTCGGCAGCAACGGCGGCCGCGACGCCGCGTCGTGCGCCAGCAGCGGCCCGACGACCCGGTCCACGAAGGCCGCCAGGTCACCGTGCGAGCGCAGCCGCCACAGCAGGACGTCCACATCGAGCCGCCGCACGTCGTGCCAGGGGCGGGCCGGCAGGCCCTCGGCCGCGGCCGCCGCCTCCGCCGCGTGGCGCAGGCCCGCACCGGCCGTCGCCCACGTGACCGGCGCGCCGACGACCACCACCGGCGGCCGGACGGACGCCCGCTGCGCCCCGGCGCGCAGCGCGGCCGCCACCCGGTCGGCCACCGCGGCCCGTTCGTCCTCCTCACGCAGCCCGACGAGGAGCGGTACCCGCCCCTCCGGCAGCCGCACGCCCAGCAGGACCGGCACCCCCACTCCCGACAACTCCTTCTGGAGCGTCCCGGCCAGCGCCGCCCACCGGTCCCCGGGAACGAGGTCGACGGCGATCCGCATCACCACCGGCAGCAGCGGCCCCGCCCCGGGCCGGAAGCCCAGCACGCGTGCCTGCGCGGGCGCGTCCGCCGTGTCCAGGCGGTCCTCGGCGAGGTCGGTGAGGAAGTCGCCGCGCCCTCGCGCGGCCAGCTCCTCCTCCTGGCGGGCCTGTAGCAGCACGACCGCCAGCAGCCCCGCCGCCCGGTCCGCGGCGATCCGGTGGACGGGTGCGAGCGGCGCGTTCACCGGCAGTACGGTCAGCCGGGCCCGCACCGCGCCGGGCCCCGGGCCGTGGCCCGCACGGTTGCCCGGAATGTCGGCGACGACGCTCCCCGGCAGCCCGCCTGCCCGCAGCCCGTCCCAGACCTGCAGGGGATCGGCGGCACCCGGCGGCGCCGGGTCGGGGCCGGCCGCGTACAGCAGGCGGCCGTCCGCGGTCGCGAGGAAGACGGGGTTGCCCGCGAAGTCCGCGAACAGCCGCAGCAGCTCGGGCACCCCGCCACCGCCCAGCAGGACCTCGGTGCAGCGCCGGTGCACGTCCTCGGCGCGGCGCAGCAGGGCGTAGTGCTCGTTGACGAGCTCGGTGTGGATCTCCTCGGTCACCGCCACGAACGGCACCTCTCGGTGCAGCTGCACCAGCGGCAGCCCGTAGGAGCGGGCCGTGTCCACCACCGCGGCGGGCAGGGTCGCGAAGCGCGAGCCCAGCTCGACGACCAGCGCCGCGATGTCCCGCTCGGCCAGGCCGCGGACGAAGGCACGCTGTTCGGCGGGGCGGCTGCCCAGCCCCAGGCCGGTGGTCAGCAGCAGCTCGCCGCCCTTGAGGAGGGTGGCGATGTTCGGCGCCTCGCCGGCGTGTACCCAGCGCACCGGCCGGTGCAGCCGGTCGGCGGCGGCCATCACCTCGGGCAGGCCCCGGCGCAGGGCGGGCAGTTCGAGGGCCCGGGCGACGGTGATGGTGCCCTGCGGAGGGGACGGCGCGTGCGGTTCCATGGCGGCGAACCTACAGGCGCCGGGCGCCCTACCCTGGCCCGCATGAGTGCAGCTGCCGAGTCCCTCCCCGGTTCATCCGACACACCAGGCATATCCGGGCAGGATGCCGCGCAAGTCCCCGGCCGTGCCGCGGTTCAGCGGTACACCGTACGGGTCCTGATCGCGGCACAGGTCGTCGCCGGTATCGGCATGGGCTCGATGCTCTCCTCGGGCGGGCTGCTGGCCGAGCACCTCACCGGTTCCCAGTCGCTGGCGGGCCTCGCCACCACCCTGATCACCCTCGGTGCCGCCCTCGCGGCCGTACCGCTGGCCGCGCTGTCGCGGGCCCGGGGCCGCAGGGCGGGGCTCGGCGCCGGCTGGCTCGTGGCCGCCGCCGGGGCCCTCGTCGTCCTGGCGGCCGCCCGGCTCGGCTGGTACCCGCCGATCCTGCTCGGCATGCTGCTGATCGGCGCCGCCACCGCCTCCAACCTGCAGTCGCGCTATGCGGCGACCGATCTGGCGGAGCCCGGCGCCCGCGCGGGCGCGCTCTCCCTGGTGGTCTGGTCGGCCACGGTGGGCAGCGTCCTGGGCCCCAACCTCAGCGGTCCCGGGGAGGGAGTGGCCCGCGTGCTCGGCCTGCCGGCCCCGGCGGGCACGTTCGTCTTCTCCGCCGTGGCCTTCGTCCTGGGCTGGGCGGTCGTCCGCACCGGGCTGCGCCCGGACCCGCTGCTGCTCGCCGGCTCCGCGGGCACCGCCCCCGCGCGAGGCCGTACGGACGCGGAAGCGGATGCCGGCGCGGGCGTACGGCGGGGGTTCGCCGCTCGCACGGGGGCGGCGGCGCGGCAGGTGGCCGCGTCCCCGGCCGCGCTGACGGGGCTGGGCGCCCTGGTCCTGGCGCATGCCGTGATGGTGTCGGTGATGACGATGACGCCCGTCCATCTGGCGCATCACGGGGCCTCGCTGAGCGTCATCGGCTTCACGATCAGCGTGCACATCGCGGGAATGTACGGGCTCTCGCCCCTGGTCGGCAGGGCCACCGACCGGCTCGGCCGGGTGCCGGTGATCCTCCTGGGGCAGGCGGTCCTGGTCGCCGGGACCCTGCTGGCCGGCACCGCCGGGAGCCGGCAGTGGCCGGTGACGGCCGGGCTCTTCCTGCTCGGCCTGGGCTGGTCGTGCGCGACGGTCGCGGGATCGACCCTGCTGAGCGAGTCCGTCGACGCCGCGCACCGGCCGGAGGTCGAGGGGCTGTCCGACACCCTGATGAACCTCGTCGGGGCGGCGGGCGGCGCGCTCTCCGGCGCCGTGCTGAGCGGCTACGGCTACGGCGGTCTCAATGCCGCCGCAGCCGTGCTCGTGGCCCCCGTCAGCGCCTTCGCGCTGTACTTCGTCCTCCGCAGGCGCTAGCCGCCGAAGGCACTCGACGCGGTGAGGCGCAGCGCCGTGTCGATGAGCGGCACGTGGCTGAAGGCCTGCGGGAAGTTGCCCACCTGCCGCTTGAGGTGCGGGTCCCACTCCTCCGCGAGCAGCCCCAGGTCGTTGCGCAGGCCCAGCAGCTTCTCGAACAGCTGGCGGGCCTCGTCGACCCGGCCGATCATGGCCAGGTCGTCGGCGAGCCAGAACGAGCAGGCCAGGAAGGCCCCTTCGTCGCCCTCCAGCCCGTCCACCCCGGCCTCGTGGCCGGCGGTGGGATAGCGCAGCACGAACCCGTCCGGCGTCGACAGCTCCCGCTGGATGGCCTCGATGGTGCCGATGACGCGCTTGTCGTCGGGCGGCAGGAAGCCCATCTGCGGGATCAGCAGCAGGGAGGCGTCCAGCTCCCGGGAGCCGTAGGACTGCGTGAAGGTGTTGCGCTCCTTGTCGTAGCCCCGCTCGCAGACGTCCCGGTGGATGTCGTCGCGCAGCTCCCGCCAGCGCTCGAGCGGACCGTCCACGTCACCGGACTCGATGAGCTTGATGGTGCGGTCGACCGCGACCCAGGCCATCACCTTGGAGTGCACGAAGTGGCGGCGCGGGCCGCGCACCTCCCAGATGCCCTCGTCCGGCTCGGTCCAGTGGTCCTCGAGGTAGCCGATGAGCCGCAGCTGCAGCAGCGAGGCGTAGTCGTTGCGGGCCAGGCCCGTCATGTGCGCCAGGTGCAGGGCCTCGGTGACCTCGCCGTAGACGTCGAGCTGGAGCTGCCCGGCGGCGCCGTTGCCGACCCGCACCGGGACGGAGTTCTCATACCCCGGCAGCCAGGGCAGCTCGGCCTCGCCCAGCTCGCGCTCGCCCGCGATGCCGTACATGATCTGCAGGTTCTCGGGGTCGCCGGCGACGGCCCGCAGCAGCCACTCGCGCCAGGCGCGGGCCTCCTCGCGGTAGCCGGTGCGCAGCAGCGAGGACAGGGTGATCGCGGCGTCCCGCAGCCAGGTGTAGCGGTAGTCCCAGTTCCGGACACCGCCGATCTCCTCCGGCAGCGAGGTCGTGGGGGCGGCGACGATGCCGCCGGTGGGCGCGTACGTCAGCGCCTTGAGGGTGATCAGCGAGCGGATGACGGCGTCCCGGTAGGGGCCGTGGTACGTGCAGTGTCCGACCCACTCGCGCCAGAAGTCCTCCGTGGCCTCCAGCGACCCCTCCGGGTCGGGCAGGGCCGGGGGCTCGCGGTGCGAGGGCTGCCAGCTGATGGTGAAGGCGACCCGTTCACCGGGGGAGACGGTGAAGTCGGAGTAGGTCGTCAGGTCCTTGCCGAAGGTGTCGGCCTCGGTGTCCAGCCACACCGAGTCGGGGCCGGCGACGGCCACCGTGCGGTCACCGACCTTGTGCACCCACGGCACGACCCGCCCGTAGGAGAACCGCATCCGCAGGGCGGAGCGCATCGGCACCCGGCCGCTGACGCCCTCCACGATCCGGATCAGCTGCGGAGCGCCGTCGCGCGGGGGCATGAAGTCGATGACGCGGACCGTGCCGCGCGGGGTGTCCCACTCGGATTCGAGCACGAGGGAATCCCCCCGGTACCGGCGGCGGTCGGCCCGCGGTGGGACGGCCCCCGAGGGGTGTGCCGGGCCGATCCGCCAGAAGCCGTGTTCCTCCGCGCCGAGCAGACCTGCGAACGCCGCGTGGGAATCGAATCGGGGCAGGCACAGCCAGTCGGCCGTGCCGTCCCGGCAGACCAGGGCAGCGGTCTGCATATCGCCGATGAGTGCGTAATCCTCGATACGCCCGGCCACGTCATCTCCAGTCGAACGGCATCTAGGACCCCGGAGGGCCGTTGGCGGTCAAGGGATCTTCGACGAGCTCCGGTCCGGAAGGGGGACACCTGCCCGGGGGCACTCCCAGCGGTAGCTGGGGGAGGTGGCTGGGGGAGGGCGGGATGGTGCCGTGCCGGCCGGCTCGCTGCGTGTGTCCGAGCAGGATACGACGCCCAGTTGGGACACGCGCGACGGTTTGCAGGGGAATCTGTGCCGAATGGGTGGCCTGATGCGTACCCGGCACGCCACGGATGACACCCCCGTGACGCAGGGTCCGCCGGGCCGTCGCGCCGCGTCACCGGACGCGTCCGGGCCCGGGCGCTGATACCCTGGTACCCCGTGGACCGGTGGGCGCAAGACCCCCCAACCGCAGCGACGGCACCCCCGGAAACAACCGGGTGATCGCCGGAACGCACCCTCACTCGCGACCACGGGAGCCCCCCTTTGGCCATTGCAGCTAAGCCCACGACGACCAAGCACCTCTTCGTCACCGGGGGTGTCGCTTCTTCGCTCGGCAAGGGACTGACGGCCTCCAGCCTGGGCGCGCTGCTCAAGGCGCGGGGTCTGCGGGTGACGATGCAGAAGCTCGACCCGTACCTGAACGTCGACCCGGGCACGATGAACCCGTTCCAGCACGGCGAGGTGTTCGTCACCAACGACGGCGCCGAGACCGACCTGGACATCGGCCACTACGAGCGTTTCCTGGACGTCGACCTCGACGGCTCGGCGAACGTCACCACCGGCCAGGTGTACTCCACGGTGATCGCCAAGGAGCGCCGCGGCGAGTACCTGGGCGACACGGTGCAGGTCATTCCGCACATCACCAACGAGATCAAGCACCGCATCCGCCGCATGGCCACCGACGACGTCGACGTCGTGATCACCGAGGTCGGCGGCACGGTCGGCGACATCGAGTCGCTGCCGTTCCTGGAGACGGTGCGCCAGGTCCGCCACGAGGTCGGCCGTGACAACGTCTTCGTCGTCCACATCTCGCTGCTCCCCTACATCGGTCCCTCGGGCGAGCTGAAGACCAAGCCCACCCAGCACTCGGTGGCCGCGCTGCGCAACATCGGCATCCAGCCCGACGCGATCGTGCTGCGCGCCGACCGCGAGGTGCCCACCGCCATCAAGCGCAAGATCTCGCTGATGTGCGACGTCGACGAGGACGCGGTGGTCGCGGCGATCGACGCCCCCTCGATCTACGACATCCCCAAGGTCCTGCACACCGAGGGTCTGGACGCCTACGTCGTGCGCAAGCTGGACCTGCCCTTCCGCGACGTGAACTGGACCCAGTGGGAGGACCTGCTGGACCGCGTCCACAATCCCTCGCACGAGGTCAGCGTCGCGCTGGTCGGCAAGTACATCGACCTGCCCGACGCCTACCTCTCGGTGACCGAGGCGATCCGTGCGGGCGGCTTCGCCAACCGCGCCAAGGTCAAGATCAAGTGGGTCGCCTCCGACGAGTGCAGGACCCCGGCCGGCGCGAAGGCGCAGCTCGGCGACGTGGACGCGATCTGCATCCCGGGCGGCTTCGGCGACCGCGGCGTCAACGGCAAGGTCGGCGCCATCACCTACGCCCGTGAGAACAAGGTGCCGCTGCTGGGCCTGTGCCTGGGTCTGCAGTGCGTGGTGATCGAGGCCGCCCGCAACCTGGCCGGCATCGACGGCGCCAACTCCACCGAGTTCGACCCCGCCACCGCCCACCCGGTCATCTCCACGATGGCCGAGCAGATGGACATCGTCGCCGGTGAGGGCGACATGGGCGGAACGATGCGCCTGGGCATGTACCCGGCCAAGCTCGCCGAGGGCTCCATCGTCCGTGAGGTCTACGACGACCAGCCCTACGTCGAGGAGCGCCACCGCCACCGCTACGAGGTCAACAACTCCTATCGCGCGGAGCTGGAGAAGAAGTCCGGCATCCTCTTCTCCGGCACCTCCCCGGACAACAAGCTGGTGGAGTACGTGGAGTACCCGCGCGAGGTCCACCCCTACCTGGTGGCCACCCAGGCCCACCCGGAGCTGCGCTCGCGCCCGACCCGCCCGCACCCGCTCTTCGCGGGCCTGGTCAAGGCGGCCGTGCAGCGCCGGCAGGGCTGACCTATACGGTTGACCGGGGTGAGCGCCTCTTTCGGGGCGCCCACCCCGGTTTCCGTATTTGCTGGAGGACAGACATGGCGCACGCAGGAATCCAGGACACCGCCGAGGAGTGGCAGGTCACCGCGACCGGCACCCCGTTCACCGGCAACAAGACCAGCGTCCGCACGGACACCGTGGTCATGCCCGACGGTGTCACCGTCACCCGTGACTACCAGGTGCACCCCGGCTCGGTCGCCGTCGTCGCCCTCGACGACCAGGACCGGGTGCTGGTGTTGAACCAGTACCGCCACCCCGTGCGGCAGCGGCTGTGGGAGATCCCCGCCGGCCTGCTGGACGTCCCCGGCGAGAACCCGCTGCACGCCGCGCAGCGCGAGCTCTACGAGGAGGCGCACGTCAAGGCCGAGGACTGGCGGGTGCTGACCGACGTCTACACCACGCCCGGCGGCTGCGACGAGGCCGTACGGATCTTCCTGGCGCGCGGCATCTCCGACGCCGAGGGCGAGCGCTTCGAGGTCGAGCACGAGGAGCTCGACATGGAGGTGGCCCGCGTCCCGCTGGCGCTGCTGGGGCGCGGCATCCTCAAGGGCGAGCTGCACAACAACTGCCTGGTCGTCGGCGTCCTTTCGGTGACGGCGGCGCTGGCGGGCGACGGCCTGGACGCGCTGCGGCCGGCGGACGCCCCCTGGCCGGCCCGCCCGTTCGAGGCCTGACGACGGCTTCCCGGCGCCACGGGGCGGCGGCCCGGAAGGGTTCCCCCCGGTCCGACCATCATGCAACCCGAATAGGTGATCTTCAGCATGGCGGCTCCGCGCTCCGGGGAGCGCGGCGGGCGGTGAACTAGGCTCATCGTGTTCCCGGCCGCGGCCGCGGCCGGGCTCGAGCGTGCAGGTGGAACGGGAGTGACCCGTGGCGGAGCGGACGGTGGAGACCGGCGGACCGGCGGCGGCCCTGCCCGGGCGACGGCTGCCCGTCCCCGGCCCCGGGCTGAGCCCCCGTCAGGTACCGGGCCCGCCGCCGGGCTTGGCGCAGGACCTCTTCGTCGGGCGGCTGCGCGAGCTCAAGGAGCTGCGTGAGGACATCGTCCGGGCCGGGCTCGACACCCTCTCCGGGCGCAAGAAACCGCGCAGCCGGGTGCTGCTCATCGCCGGCCGCCCCGGCTCCGGCCGCACCGCCCTCGCCGAGGCGCTGGCCCGTCAGCTCGCCACGGAGTATCCGGACGGAGTACTGCGCGCGCGCCTCACCGGTGCCGACGGGGCACCCGTACCCACCGAGCGGACCGCGCGGGCCCTGCTCGCCGCGCTCGGCGCCCCGGTGCCGGCGGGCGCCCTGGAGGACGAGCTCACCCAGGCGCTGCGGACCGCTCTCGACGGGCGCCGGGTGCTGCTGCTCCTGGACGACGCGGCGGGCGCCGAGCAGGTGGACCCGCTGCTGCCGGACGAACCCGACTGCCTTGTCGTCGCCGTCTCGCGGGGGCCACTGACCGGGGTGCCCGACGTGCGGCCCTGCACGCTGGGCGGGCTGGACACGGCCGCGGCCGTCGAGCTGCTGGAACGCTACGCCGGCCCGACCCGCATCACCTGCGACCCGGTGGCGGCGAACGCCGTCGTCGAGGAGTGCGGCGGGCAGCCCGCCGCCCTGGTACTGGTCGGCGGCTGGCTGGCGGCCCGGTCCAAGATGACGGTCGTCGACGTGGCCAAGCGGCTGCGGGAGCTGCCGCCCGCCGTCGACGGCTACGAGAACGCCGGCCGCCCGCTCGCCCGGGCCTTCTGGCTCGCCTACGAGGCACTGCCCCCGGCCGCCGCCCGCACCCTGCATCTCCTCGCGCTGGCCCCGGCCGGGCTGCTCGACGCCCACACCGCTTCCGCGCTGGCCGGCTCCTCGCTCGCCACGGCCCAGTCCGCCCTGGAGGACCTCACGACCCGGGGCCTGCTGCGCCTGGAGGCCCCCGAGAGCGCGTCGGGCGCGCTGCCGCCGCAGTACCGGGTGCCGGGCTGCCTGGCGCCGCTGCTCGGGGCGCTGCTGCAGGCGCAGGAGCGGCCCGCCGAGATCGAGCTGGCGCGCGCCCGGATGCTGGAGCGCACCGTGCGCCAGCTGCACTCCTGCCGGGCCGCCACCGAGCGCGACGATCCGGCGGTGCGCAGACGCATCGAGCAGCTGCCCCGCCCGCTGCGGTTCCCCTCCGGGCGCGCGGCCGCGGAGTGGCTGCTGGCGCGGCTGCCGGCGTTGCTGGCCGCCGCGCGGCTGGCCGTGGAGGACGGCCGGCTCGACACCCTCGCGCGGCGGCTGGTCTCCGCGCTGACGCGGGCGCTGACCGCCCATCTGGGACCGGAGGCGGCGGCACCGGAGCTGTACGGCCTGCACCAGCTCGTACTGGATGTGGCGCGGCGCTGCGAGATGCCGCTGGAGAAGGCCGCGGCGCTGCTGAACCTCGGCGACCTCGACGCCCGGGCCGGGCGGACGGCGGAGGCGCTCGAGCGCTACCGCCAGGCCCTGCAGGCGGCGCGCGAGGCGGGCGACCCGTACGCGACCAGCCGGGCGCTGGAGTCCATCGCCGCCGCCCACCAGCAGCTGGGCGACTGGCAGCGGGCGGCCGACTGGTACCGGCGGGGGCTGGAGCTGCGGCTGACGCGGGGTGAACTCGCCGACCAGGCGCGGTTGTACGGGCGGCTGGGCGCGGTGCACAGCTATGCCGGCCAGTGGGCGGAGGCGCTGCGCGACTGGCGGGCCGCGGCCGCCGCCTGCCGCAGGCTGCGGGACCAGCCGGGGCACGCGCGGGCGCTGAGCGAGGCCGCCAGGGTGCTGGAGCACGCGGGCCGCCCGCGCGAGGCGCTGCGTGCGTGCCTGGAGGCGGTGGAGAGCGCCGGGGCCGCCGGTGACGCGCGGCTGGAGGCGGCGGTGCGGCTGCGGCTGGCGGACACCCTGGAGCGGCTGGGCGACCCGGCGTCGGCGCAGGAGCACCGGCAGTGCGCCGAGCGGCTGCTGGCAAAGGACGGGGAGCGGCCGGCGGGGCTGCTGCCGGGCGAGCCGCCCGGAGAGGGGGCGCCCGCGGAGGTGCGGTAGGGGGTTACGCAGGGTACCGGATCTTTGACCTAAGAAATCAGTGGCGGTTGGCGCAAAGATTGCTGCATTGCAAGGCTAGACAGCGCGCAATCCTTCATTAGACTGGCAAGGCCGCGATCGACGCGGTCTGCTCTGGTGTGCCCGGCATATCAGGATTAGCCTGTCATTCTCTGATACAAGGACCGTGATCGACGTGAAGGTCGGCATCCCCCGCGAGGTCAAGAACAACGAATTCCGCGTGGCCATCACGCCCGCCGGCGTGCATGAGCTGGTGCGCAACGGGCACCAGGTCTTCATCGAGAAGGGCGCCGGTCTCGGCTCCTCCATCACCGACGCCGAGTACGTGGCCGCCGGTGCCGGCATCCTGGACACCGCTGACGACGTCTGGGCCACCGCCGACCTGCTGCTGAAGGTCAAGGAGCCGATCGCGGAGGAGTACCACCGCCTCCGCAAGGGCCAGACCCTCTTCACCTACCTGCACCTCGCGGCCTCCCGCGAGTGCACGGACGCGCTGCTGGAGTCCGGCACCACCGCCATCGCGTACGAGACGGTCGAGCTCGCCAACCGTGCGCTGCCGCTGCTCGCTCCGATGTCCGAGGTCGCGGGCCGGCTGGCCCCGCAGGTCGGCGCCTACCACCTGATGCGCTCGGTCGGCGGCCGCGGCGTCCTGCCGGGCGGCGTCCCGGGCACCCACGCCGGCAAGGCCGTCGTCATCGGCGGCGGCGTCTCCGGCTGGAACGCCGCGCAGATCGCCGTCGGCATGGGCTTCCACGTCACCCTGCTCGACCGTGACATCAACAAGCTCCGCGAGGCCGACAAGGTCTTCGGCACCAAGGTGCAGACGATCGTCTCCAACGCCTACGAGCTGGAGAAGGCCGTCGTCGAGGCCGACCTGGTCATCGGTGCCGTCCTCATCCCGGGCGCCAAGGCCCCCAAGCTGGTCACCAACGAGCTCGTCGCCAAGATGAAGCCCGGAAGTGTACTTGTCGACATTGCGATCGACCAGGGCGGCTGCTTCGAGGACTCCAGGCCGACCACCCACGCGGAGCCGACCTTCCAGGTCCACGACTCCGTCTTCTACTGCGTCGCCAACATGCCGGGCGCGGTGCCGAACACCTCCACCTACGCGCTGACCAACGCCACGCTGCCCTACATCGTGGAGCTGGCCAACCGTGGCTGGCAGGAGGCGCTGAGCCGCGACGCCGCGCTGGCCAAGGGTCTCAACACGCATGAGGGTCATGTCGTTTACGGCCCGGTCGCCGAGGCGCACGGCCTGCCGCAGGTCGAACTGAGCACCCTGCTCGGCTGAGCCGCCGACGGCGTCACCCATAAGAGCACGCACCCGGCCGGGCCTTGCCGAGCAAGGTCCGGCCGGGCTGTTTTGCTGTGCTTTGACCCGCCCGTGATTCTTCCGGGTTATCCGCCGCACGCCCTTGACAGAAGGGTGTTCGATTGCCGACACATCGTGCCGTCTCCGGCGGATTGTGTTGCTGCGGACCGCCGACACGCCATAGAGTCGCCAACCGTCGGCATGGTGCCACGCTGACGTATTGAGATGTTTCCTGGTCACCAAGGAGGTAGGACGACTTGTGAATGAGTCGACATTTGCTCCCGGGGGTGGTCACCCAGGAATGCCTGCGCTGGGCCAGAGTCCCGTGGGACTCCAAGCTGTCGGCTCCGTCGCTGTCCACACCTTCGCAGCCCACCGGAACATCCAGAGCATGACGACAGCCCACCAGAGCATGGACGGTCAACACGTGAACGCCATGGCCGGCGACCGGGGCGGGGCGGAATCCACCCGTCTCGCCGACTTCGAGAAAGTGCCCGAAGGGCACTTCTACGACCCCGACGCGGAGTACGAGCCCGACCCCGAGTACGCGGCGACGCTCGCACCCGACGCCGCCCGCCAGCGCCGCGAGCGCATCGGCCCCACCGGGCGCCCCCTGCCTTACTTCCCGATCCCCGGACCGCTGGCCGACCACGGCCCGGCCAAGATCATCGCGATGTGCAACCAGAAGGGCGGGGTCGGCAAGACCACCTCGACCATCAACCTGGGTGCCGCGCTCGCGGAGTACGGACGCCGGGTCCTGCTCGTCGACTTCGACCCCCAGGGCGCGCTCTCGGTCGGCCTCGGGGTCAACCCGATGGAGCTCGACCTGACGGTCTACAACCTGCTCATGGAGCGGGGCATGCAGGCCGACGAGGTGCTGCTGAAGACGGCCGTCCCCAACATGGACCTGCTGCCGAGCAATATCGACTTGTCGGCGGCCGAGGTCCAGCTGGTCAGTGAAGTCGCCCGCGAGTCCACGCTCCAGCGCGCGCTCAAGCCGCTGATGTCGGACTACGACTACATCGTGATCGACTGTCAGCCCTCGCTCGGCCTGCTCACCGTCAACGCGCTGACGGCGGCTCACAAGGTGATCGTGCCCCTGGAGTGCGAGTTCTTCGCGCTGCGCGGCGTGGCGTTGCTCACCGAGACGATCGAGAAGGTCCAGGAGCGGCTCAACCCGGAGCTGGAGCTGGACGGCATCCTCGCCACGATGTACGACTCGCGCACCGTGCACAGCCGCGAGGTCCTCGCGCGCGTGGTCGAGGCGTTCGACGATCACGTCTACCACACCGTCATCGGCCGTACGGTCCGCTTCCCCGAGACCACGGTCGCGGGCGAGCCGATCACCACGTACGCGTCCAACTCCGTCGGCGCCGCCGCCTACCGTCAGCTGGCCAGGGAGGTGCTCGCCCGGTGTCACGCCGAGTGAGTCTGCCCGGTGCCGACGAGCTGTTCCGCACCACCGGCGGCGGGATGGGGCTGCAGTCCTCCTCCCCGCGCCGCAAGGCGAACGGCGAGGCGCAGCCGAGGGTGCCGGGGCCGGGTGACGCGCCCGACGGCGAGCGCCCGGGCAAGGGAGCGGAGCGGGACGGCCGCGGCCCGGCCGCCCCGGCCACCGCGGGCCAGGAGCAGGACGCCGAGCGCCGCGCCGCGGAAGGCCGCGAACGCGCTGCCGCCGCCCGTGCGGCGGCCGAGCCCGCCGCCCAGGGCAAGCGGCGCGGGCGTGCCGCCAACCGCCGGCCCAGCGGGCGTGAGCGCCACGACGAGAAGATCACGGTCTATGTCTCCGCCGAGGAGCTCATGGACCTCGAGCACGCCCGGCTGGTGCTGCGCGGCGAACACGGGCTCGCGGTCGACCGCGGCCGGATCGTCCGTGAGGCCGTCGCCGTCGTCCTGGCCGACCTGGAGCAGCGCGGCGACGCGAGCATCCTCGTGCGGCGCCTGCGCGGCCGCTGAGCGCCTGCGCCGCGCTTTTCGGGGGCGGTCCCCCGGGCCACCGGCCGGAACCGTGGGCCAACGCGTTCCCGCGGACCGGCATCGCGCGGCAAAAGTCAGTAACCTGCCGTTCACAGCCGGGTCCCGTTCGTACGGACCGATCCCCTCACCGCACTGGATCCAGCCATGCCCGCAGCCGCCACCGCATCGGCCCGCCGGCGTCTGGGCCTCGGCCCGGGCGAGCGGCGCTCTCCGCCCACGCCGGACGAGCCGGCACCCGGGCAGGCCTCCGAGGGGACGCCGGAGCCGGCCGCGGACGGGGACGGGCGGTTCACCGTACGGCTGGACAACTTCGAGGGCCCCTTCGACCTGCTTCTGCAGCTGATCGCCAAGCACAAGCTGGACGTCACCGAGGTCGCCCTGTCCAAGGTGACCGATGAATTCATGGCCCACCTCCGGGCCATGGGCCCGGACTTCGACCTGGACCAGACCACCGAGTTCCTCGTGGTCGCGGCGACGCTCCTCGACCTCAAGGCGGCCCGGCTGCTGCCCGCCGCCGAGGTGGAGGACGAGGCGGACCTGGCCCTGCTGGAGGCCCGCGACCTGCTCTTCGCGCGGCTGCTGCAGTACCGGGCGTACAAGCGGATCGCGGAGATCTTCAGCGGGCGGCTGGCGACGGAAGGCCGCCGCCACCCCCGTACCGTCGGCCTGGAGCCCCACCACGCCGAGCTGCTGCCCGAGGTCGTCCTCGGCATCGGCGCGCAGCGGCTCGCCGAGCTGGCCGTCAAGGCCATGCGCCCCAGACCCGCCCCGCAGGTGTACGTCGACCACATCCACGCGCCGCTGGTCAGCGTCCGCGAGCAGGCCGACGTCGTGGTGGCCCGGCTGCGGGAGGCGGGCGAGGCCAGCTTCGGGCAGCTCACCGAGGACGCCCCGGACACCCTGACCGTCGTGGCCCGCTTCCTGGCCCTTCTGGAGCTCTACCGCGAGCGGGTGGTCGTTCTGGACCAGGACGAGGCCCTGGGGGCCCTGACGGTCCGCTGGACGGGCGCGCAGGACGCCCGCCCGGTGGTGACGGACGAGTTCGACCGCGAGCCGGAGACCGAGCCGGAGCCGGTACCGGAGGAGAGCACAGCATGAGCGACACCGTCAGCGACGCGGCGTACGCGTCCGAGGAGACCCCCGCCGGGGCGCGGCGGGTGGCGGCACTGGCCCTCAAGCCCGCGCTGGAGGCCGTCCTCATGGTCGTCGACGAGCCCGCCACCGAGGAGCACCTCGCCAAGGTCCTCGGCCGGCCGCGCCGCGACATCGAGGGGGCCCTGCGCGAGCTGTCCGGCGAGTACGCGGCCCAGGAGCGCGGCTTCGAGCTGCGGCAGGTGGCCGGCGGCTGGCGGTTCTTCACCCGTGCCGAGTACGCCGACGCCGTCGAGGCCTTCGTGCTCGACGGGCAGCAGGCCCGCCTGACCCAGGCCGCGCTGGAGACCCTCGCCGTGGTCGCGTACCGTCAGCCGGTCAGCCGTTCCAGGGTCTCGGCCGTACGCGGGGTGAACTGCGACGGCGTCATGCGCACCCTCCTCCAGCGCGCTCTGGTGGAGGAGGCGGGGACGGAACCCGAAACAGGTGCGATCCTGTACAGGACGACGAATTACTTTCTGGAGCGCATGGGCCTGCGCGGCCTGGACGAGCTCCCGGAGCTCGCCCCCTTCCTCCCCGAGGCGGAAGCGATCGAGGGCGACACTCAAGAAGGTGTGCCGTCGTTCGATCCGGACGCACCGGACACCGACGCAGACGACAAGACGGAACTTTGATGCGAAGCAGCGGCAGGAACAGCGGAAGCGGCAACCGGGACGACCGGGGTGCCCGAGGAGGGTCCCCCCGGCCGGCGTCCGGGGGCGGGCGTGCCGGTGGCGGGCGTTCGGGCGGCGGGCGCCCCGAGGGCGGCGGCCGCTCCGGCGGCGGCAGCTACGGCGGCGGTCGCCCCAGTGGCGGCGGCTACGGCGGTGGCCGCTCCGAGGGCGGGCGTTCCGGCGGTGGCCGCTCCGAGGGCGGGCGCTTCGACGGCGGCCGCTCCGGGGACCGGCGCGACGACGGACAGCAGGAGCGTCCGCGCCGTCCGCGCCCCGAGGAGCGCCGCTACGACGTCGGCCCCGACGCCGAGCGCACCCGCGGCGGCGCCACCAGCGGCCGCACCACCGGCCCCACCAGCGGCCGGGGCGCGGCGGCCCGCGGCGGTGCCAAGGGCGGCCCCCGCAAGAGCTCCACGGCCGGTTCCGGCGGCCGGAGCAGCGGACCCGCCCGCGGCCACGGGTCCGTCCCGGCCCGCCCGCGCGAGCTCGACGCCAAGATCGAGGAGCGCAACCGCGAGCGGCACAACAAGCCGCAGGTGAAGACCCCCAAGACCTTCCCCGGCGCCGAGCAGGAGGGCGAGCGCCTGCAGAAGGTGCTGGCCCGGGCCGGCATGGGCTCGCGGCGCGCCTGCGAAGAGCTGATCGAGAGGGCGCGCGTCGAGGTCAACGGCGAGATCGTCACCGAGCAGGGCCTGCGCGTGGACCCGGAGAAGGACGAGATCAAGGTCGACGGCCTGACGGTCGCCACCCAGTCGTACCTCTTCTTCGCGCTCAACAAGCCGGCCGGTGTCGTCTCCACGATGGAGGACCCCGACGGCCGCCAGTGCCTCGGCGACTACGTCACCAACCGCGACACCCGGCTCTTCCACGTCGGCCGTCTCGACACGGAGACCGAGGGCATCATCCTGCTCACCAACCACGGTGAGCTGGCCCACCGCCTCACCCACCCCAAGTACGGCGTTCAGAAGACGTACCTGGCCGCCATCACGGGCCCGCTGCCGCGCGACATCGGCAAGCAGCTCAAGAGCGGCATCCAGCTGGAGGACGGCTACGCCCGCGCCGACAACTTCCGGGTGATCCAGCAGACCGGCAAGAACTACCTCGTCGAGGTGACCCTCCACGAGGGGCGCAAGCACATCGTGCGCCGCATGCTCGCCGAGGCCGGCTTCCCGGTCGAGAAGCTGGTCCGCACCAGCTTCGGCCCGATCCCCCTGGGCGACCAGAAGTCCGGCTGGCTGCGCCGCCTGACGAACACCGAGGTCGGCATGCTGATGCGCGAGGTCGATCTCTAAGCCGGCACTCCGTCCGGACGGGCTGCCATCGCGGCCCGTCCGGCGCTGAGGGCTGGAGGACGGTGCAGGGCGGGACGGGGCCGGGGTTCCCTACGACCACACCGCCAGGCCGGTCGCCCGGCCCTCCTCGTCGCGCTGGATCTCCATCATTCCCTCCACCGCGTCGCGGGTGATCCGGCCGAAGACGTGCGGGAACAAGGTTCCCGGCGCGACCCCCGGAGGCGGTGCCGGCACGGCGGCCTCCCAGCGGACCATGACGTCCAGCTTGTGCTCGTCGATCAGCAGGGCCATCAGCGGGCCGGGCACCTCGCGGTAGTAGGCGGTGGCCACGGCGAGGATGGTCGCTTCGTCGGGGGAGCAGTGGACGAAACCCTCGTCGGCGAGCGACGCGGGGGAGTAGGGGCGGTCGGGCACGGTCAGCCAGTCGTCCAGGCGCACCACGTGATAGATCATGAACATGGTTCTACCCGACGAGGGCCCCGCCCGTCCCGGGCGGCGGGCTGACTAGGCTGGGGCCGTGAGAACCGCCCTTGTCATCGGAACCGGACTGATCGGCACCTCCGCCGCCCTCGCACTGGCCGGACGCGGCGTCCAGGTGTACCTCATGGACCACGACCCCGCCCAGGCCCGTACGGCCGCCGCGCGCGGCGCCGGCACGGACCGGGCGCCCGACGGGCCCGTGGACCTCGCCGTCGTCGCGGTGCCGCCCGCGCACGTCGCCGCCACCCTCGCCGAGGCGATCCGGGGCGGCCTGGCGCGTGCCTACCTCGACGTCGCCAGCGTCAAGGGGGGCCCGCGGCGCGAGCTGGAGGAGCTCGGCTGCGACGTCAGCGGCTACCTGGGCACCCACCCGATGGCCGGGCGGGAGCGCTCCGGGCCGATGGCGGCCACCGCTGACCTCTTCGAGGGCCGGCCCTGGGTGCTGACCCCGACCCCCGCGACCGACACCGAGGTCCTCAACCTGGCCCTGGAGCTCGTCGCCCTGTGCCGCGCGGTACCCGTCGTCATGGACGCCGACGCCCACGACCGGGCCGTGGCGCTCGTCTCGCACACCCCGCAGCTGATCTCCAGCATGGTCGCCGCCCGCCTGAAGGAGGCCGACGAGACGGCCGTGCGCCTGTGCGGCCAGGGCATCCGCGACGTGACCCGCATCGCGGCCTCCGACCCGCGGATGTGGATCGACATCCTCTCCGCCAACCCCGGGCCCGTCGCCGACGTCCTCGCCTCCGTCGCCGCCGACCTCGACGAGACCGTGCGGGCCCTGCGTGCCCTGGAGTCCGCCGACGAGGACAAGCGCCTGGGCGGCGCGGCCGGCATCGAGGCCGTCCTGCGGCGCGGCAACGCGGGCCGCGACCGGGTGCCGGGCAAGCACGGCGCGGCTCCGGCGGCGTACGAGAGCGTGACCGTCCTGATCGGCGACCAGCCGGGCGAGCTGGCCCGGATCTTCGCCGACGCCGGCCGGGCGGGCGTCAATATCGAGGACGTGCGCATCGAGCACGCCACCGGCCAGCAGGCCGGTCTGATCCAGCTGATGGTCGAGCCCGGGGCCGTGGCCGGGCTGATCGCGACGCTCCGCGAGCGCGGCTGGTCGGTGCGGCAGTAGGCCCCGCGGGCCCGGCCGCACGGCCGCCCGCGCAGGGCGGTCCGCGGAGCCAGTAACCTTGGGTGAGCCTGTATACGGCTCGTACGCTCCCGCCCTGTGCACAAGGAAGGTGTCTGACACCGTGGAAACCGCCGCCCGGACCGCTCCGGCAGCTGTCATCGTCGGCATCGACGGCCCTTCCGGCACGGGCAAGTCCAGCACCTCCAAGGCCGTGGCAGCCAAGCTCGGACTGCGCTACCTGGACACCGGTGCCCAGTACCGGGCGATCACCTGGTGGATGCTGAGCAACGGCATCGACGTGAACGACGCCGCCGCCGTGGCCGACGCGGCGGCCAAGCCGGAGATCGTCTCCGGCACGGACCCGGCCGCGCCCTCGATCACGGTCGACGGTGCGGACGCCGCCCTGCCCATCCGCACCTCCCAGGTCACCGCCGCGGTCAGCGCCGTCAGCGCGGTGCCGGAGGTGCGCACGCGCCTGACCGAGCTGCAGCGGGCCATCGCCGCGGAGGCGCCGGACGGCATCGTCGTCGAAGGCCGGGACATCGGCACCACCGTCCTCCCGGACGCCGACCTCAAGATCTTCCTCACCGCCTCGCCCGAGGCGCGCGCCGCCCGCCGCAGCGGTGAGCTGGGGGCCAAGGAGGCCAGTGACCTCCTCGCCACCCGAGCCGCCCTGATCAAGCGGGACGCCGCCGACTCCGGCCGCAAGACCTCCCCGCTCGCCAAGGCCGCGGACGCGGTCGAGGTGGACACCACCGAGCTGACCCTTGAACAGGTCATCGAGTGCGTCGTCACCCTCGTCGAGGAGCGGCGTAACCGGGATGCGGCGCAGACCGAGGGTTCCGACCGAGGAACGAGGGAGGAGCCCTCGGCCGGAGCGGGGCCGCGGTGAAGCGCGACCGAAGGCAGGCAGAAGCGGGCGGCAGCGTGAGCGGACCGGTCACCGGCTCCGAGCCGGGTGCCGCCGTCGGCCGGCGGATCGGCATCGGACTGATGTACGGGCTGTGGAAGCCCCGCGTGCTGGGCGCCTGGCGGGTGCCCACCGCGGGGCCGGTCATCCTGGCCGTCAACCACTCGCACAACATCGACGGCCCGATGGTGATGGGCACCGCGCCCCGCCCGGTGCACTTCCTGATCAAGCGGGAGGCGTTCACCGGCCCGCTGGACCCGTTCCTGCGCGGGATCGGCCAGCTCAAGGTGGACCGCGAGAGCGCCGACCGGGCCGCCATCTCCGACGCGCTGGCCGTGCTGGAGCGCGGCCACGTCCTGGGGATCTTCCCCGAGGGCACCCGGGGCGAGGGCGACTTCGCGTCGCTGCGCGCCGGCCTGGCCTACTTCGCCGTACGGTCGGGGGCGCCGATCGTGCCGGTGGCGGTGCTGGGCAGCGCCGAGAGCACGAGCCGCGTCACAGGCGCGCTGCCCCCGCTGCGCAGCCGCATCGACGTGGTCTTCGGTGACCCGTTCGAGGCGGGTGACGGCAGCGGGAAGCGGACCCGGACGGCGCTGGACGCGGCGGCGGGACGGGTCCAGCAGCGACTGGCCGCACACCTGGCCGAAGCCAGGCGGCTGACCGGCCGCACGACCGACGAGACTTGAGCAGCGGCCCGCACAGGCGGTCCGCTGGACGACGAAGCACTTCAAAAGCAGGGAATTGACTTCATGAACGACCAGATCCACTCCGGCGACGAGCACGGTGAGCTTGGCGACGCCGAGTACGCGGAGTTCATGGAGCTCGCGGCGCAGGAGGGCTTCGACGCCGACGAGGTCGAGGGCGCCCTCGGCGAGGCCGGGCACGGCCCGCTGCCGGTGCTCGCCGTCGTCGGCCGTCCCAACGTCGGCAAGTCGACGCTGGTGAACCGCATCATCGGCCGCCGCGAGGCCGTCGTGCAGGACAAGCCCGGCGTCACCCGCGACCGCGTCACCTACGAGGCCGAATGGGCCGGCCGCCGCTTCAAGGTCGTCGACACCGGCGGCTGGGAGCAGGACGTGCTGGGCCTCGACGCCTCCGTCGCCGCGCAGGCCGAGTACGCGATCGAGGCCGCCGACGCGGTGGTCTTCGTCGTGGACGCCACCGTCGGTGCCACCGACACCGACGAGGCCGTCGTCAAGCTGCTGCGCCGGGCCGGCAAGCCCGTCGTGCTGTGCGCCAACAAGGTCGACGGCATGTCCGGCGAGGCCGACGCCACCGCCCTGTGGTCGCTGGGTCTCGGCGAGCCGATGCCGGTCTCCGCGCTGCACGGCCGCGGCACGGGCGACATGCTCGACGAGGTCCTCAACGCGCTGCCCGACGCCCCGGCCCAGACCTTCGGTGCCGGTGTCGGCGGACCGCGCCGCATCGCGCTGATCGGCCGCCCGAACGTCGGCAAGTCCTCCCTGCTGAACAAGGTCGCGGGCGAGGAGCGGGTCGTCGTCAACGAGATGGCCGGCACCACCCGCGACCCGGTCGACGAGCTGATCGAGCTGGGCGGCACGACGTGGAAGTTCGTCGACACCGCCGGCATCCGCAAGCGCGTGCACTTGCAGGAGGGCGCGGACTACTACGCCTCCCTGCGCACCGCCGCGGCGGTCGAGAAGGCCGAGGTCGCGGTCATCCTCGTCGACTCCAGCGAGAACATCAGCGTCCAGGACCAGCGCATCATCACCATGGCCGTCGACGCCGGGCGCGCCATCGTCATCGCGTTCAACAAGTGGGACACCCTCGACGAGGAGCGCCGCTACTACCTCGAGCGCGAGATCGAGACCGAGCTCCAGCAGATCGCGTGGGCGCCGCGGGTCAACGTCTCGGCGCGTACGGGCCGGCACATGGAGAAGCTCGTCCCGGCGATCGAGGCGGCGCTGGCGGGCTGGGAGACGCGCGTGCCGACCGGGCGCCTGAACGCCTTCCTCGGCGAGCTCGTCGCGGCCCACCCGCACCCGATCCGGGGCGGTAAGCAGCCGCGCATCCTCTTCGGCACGCAGGCCGGCGTCAAGCCGCCGCGCTTCGTGCTCTTCGCCTCCGGCTTCATCGAGGCCGGCTACCGCCGCTTCGTCGAGCGCCGGCTGCGCGAGGAGTTCGGCTTCGAAGGCACGCCGATCCACATCTCGGTGCGGGTGCGCGAGAAGCGCGGCCGCAAGAAGTAGGGCGGGCACGGGCCCGGCCGGGGCCCGGGGTCACCCCCGGGCGGCCCCGGATCCCTCGGGGGTCCGGGGCTCCGTCACAGACGGGGCAGGGAGCGCGGGAGCGCGCGGGCGGCTAGAAGCCGCGCGTGCGGCCGTCGCGGGGTGCGGGCGGCAGTGCGGGCAGACTGCCGCGCTGCCGCCCGTGGTACGACTCCCAGACCGCGTTGTACGCCGGGAGCTGCCCGACGTAGCTGTACCCGCCCTGCTGGGGGCCGAAGGTCTTGAACCGCAGCTCCTCCTCGCCCGAGCGGTCCCCGGGCAGTGCCCGGAAGGACCGGCGGTACTCGGAGCAGAGAGCGTCGTAGATCGGGGTCACCGAGGCGGGGTGGCTCTCCGCGGAGGCATCGCGGGATGGCCGCATGCCGGGGATGTGGTTCGGGTACGAGGTCCGGGCGGCGGGTTCGTATGAGTACACATCCCTGCCAACGACCTCGCGGCCCGTCGGATGCGGGCCCGGGTGCGAATGGCTTGCCGGGACCATGCTCCCGGGGTGCGCGACGGGGCGCAGGTCGCCGCTCATGTGCCCGCGAGCGGCATGGCCGCCCCCACCAGCCGGCCGGCCGCCGCCGCCCGGTCAAGCGCCTCGCGCAGCATGTCCTCGCGCGGCTGCGCGCCGATCGTCCCGACCGGGGCGGCGAAGACCAGCACCTGCCGCGTCTTGTTGACGGCGGCCCGCCACTCGTCGGCGACCTGCATCGCCTGGTGCGCCTGCCACCAGGCCTGCGGAGCGGCCGCGCCCACAGGCGGCTGGAGGACGGCGTGCAGCTTGCCCATGGCCACCAGTACCGACCAGCCCGGGAGCGCCGGCGGCGGCTGGGCCACGTCGGCGACGGGCGCGAAGCCCTGCTCGGTGAGCAGGTCCAGGAACACATCGACGGGCCCGCTGGTGCCCGGCCGGGCGATCGGCCCCAGCGGCTCGACGACCAGCGCCGGGTGCACCTCGCCGCCGACCAGCACCAGCCCGCTCGTCACCCCGAGCTCGGCCTGCAGCGGTACGTCGACGGGCTCGCCGCCGCCGGTGATGGAGCGCACGGCACCCTGCAGCTGCTCCTCGGAGACGGGGACCACCTGGGAGGGGATGCAGGCGGCGTGCGCGAAGGCCAGCACCGCCGTCTCGTCACCGACGAACAGCACCGTGCTGGTGCGCTCCTTCTCGGTGTGGCCCGGGGTGCGGCAGGAGGTGCAGTCGTAGAGCCCCGGGGCGTTGTCGCCGCCCAGCAGTCGCTCCGCTTCCTCGGCGCCGATCTCGGCGCGTACCTCGTCGCTGACATCGAGCATGCGCGGCACGGGGTCTCCTCGAAACTTGTATGGCTCGGTACAGAACGCAGGGCGTGGTGTGCCGGCCGGGCGGTTCCCGGCTCGTAAGAAGACAACGGATGATCCATGGCCCGGGTCACGCCCGGGAAAAGTTCCCGGATCCGCTACCGATTCGCCATCTGTTGGAGAACGAGTTGGTGATCAAGGCCAACCCCGTGGTCCGCCCCACGGTCTAACCTCTCAGTGGAGGCGGGCTACCAGGACTGTCCGCGGCATACCGGCTGCATGGGGACGAATGCACATCTCATTCCTGATTCACAACGCGTACGGGATCGGCGGGACGATCCGCACCACGTACAACCTCGCGAGCACCCTCGCCGAGCACCACGACGTGGAGGTCGTCTCCGTCTTCCGTCACCGCCAGGAGCCGGTCTTCACCCCCAGCCCCAAGGTGCGGCTGCGCCATCTGGTGGATCTGCGCAAGGGCGGCCCCGGCTACGAGGGCGACGACCCCGAGTACGAGCGCCCGGCGTCCGTCTTCCCCGCCGCCGAGGGCCGCTACAAGCAGTACAGCGCCCTGACCGACCGGCGGATCGCCGAGCACCTGCGGGGCCTGGACTGCGACGTGGTCGTCGGCACCCGCCCCGGCCTCAACGTGCACATCGCCCGGCAGGCCCGCCGCGGCCCGGTCCGCGTCGGCCAGGAGCACCTGACGCTGAGCACCCACTCCCCGCGCCTGAAGCTGGCGCTGCGGACCCACTACCCGCGCTTGGACGCGGTCACCACCGTGACCGAGGCCGACGCCCGGACCTACCGCTCGCTGATGCGGCTGCCCGGCGTGCGCGTCGAGGCCGTGCCCAACGGCGTCCCCGCCCCGGCCGTCGAACCGGCCGACGGCAGCGGCAAATGGGTGATCGCCGCCGGCCGGCTCGCGCCCGCCAAGCGCTACGACGTCCTGATCCGCGCCTTCGGCAAGGTCGTCGCCGAGCGCCCCGACTGGCGGCTGCGGATCTACGGCGCCGGTGCCGAGCGCGCCAAGCTGCGCGCCCTCATCGACAAGCAGGGCCTGTACAACCACGTCCTCCTCATGGGCCCCGCCACTCCGCTGGAGCCGGAGTGGGTCAAGGGCTCCATCGGCGCGGTCACCTCCAGCCTGGAGTCCTTCGGCATGACCATCGTCGAGGCGATGCGCTGCGGCGTGCCGGTGGTCTCCACCGACTGCCCGCACGGCCCCGGCGAGATCATCGACGACGGCGTCGACGGGCTGCTCGTGCCCGTCGGCAAGCCCGACGCCGTCGCCGCCGGCCTGCTCAGGCTCATCAACGACGACGAGCTGCGCGCCCGCATGGGCCGGGCGGCCCTGGAGAGCTCGGCGCGCTTCGACCCCGGCCGGGTCGCCGGCCGCTACGAGGACCTCTTCGGCGACCTGCTCGCCCGCGGCAGCCTGCACGGCTCGCTGCACCGCACCCGCGGTGCCCTGCTCAGCGGCGCCTTCCAGGCCAAGGACCTCTCCCGCGCCGCCCTGCGAAGGGTGCGTGCCGCATGACGCCGCCCACCGCGTCCGGCAGTCCCGGCGACCGCCTTCCCGTGGCGCCGCAGGGCTCGCCGGCGTTTCCCCAGACCACCGACTCCGAGGAGTGCACCGACGTGTCTGCCCCTCCCCTGGCCTTCGGCGCGGGAAATCCCGTCGCCGACTGCATCGCGGACTCCGCGGGCGGACTCACCTTCGACCTCGACGCGCCCGGCAGCGCCACCGACGCCGCCCAGTGGTCCGCGGCGCTCGTGCTGTGCCGCCGGGGCGGCGCCGGCGCCGGGGACGCGGCGGACGAGGTCCGGCTGCCGCTCGCGCCCAGCGGCGCCGGCCGGGTACGTGCCGTCCTGCCCAGCACCGTCGCCCTGCCCGAGGGCCGCTGGGACGTCCACGTGGCCTGTGGCGAGGCCACCTGGCAGCGCCTGCTGCCCGGCCTCGCCGACCTGCGCTCCCTGGTCGACCGCAGACCGGGCCCGAGCACCTCGCCGCTGGCGGTCCGCATCCCGTACGCGACCAAGCACGGCAACCTCTCGCTGCGCAGCTGGCTGCGCGCCCCGCACGCCGAGGCGGGGGACCTCCTCGTCGAGGACAGCGGCATAACAGGCCACGGCAGCCTCTACCGCGTCGAGAACCCCCAGGCATGGCTCGCCGGGGCCGTCGTCGAGGCCCGCTGCCGCCGCGCCCCCGACCTGGTGCGCACCGCGGCGGTCACCGCCGAGGGCCAGGACTTCACGTTCGCGCTGCCCTACGCCGTCCTGTGCGAGGAGTGGCGGGGCGGCCTGGACGTGTGGGACCTGTGGCTGCGCGGCCCGCAGGGCTCGTCCCCCGTCCGAATCGCCCGGATCCTGGACGACGTCGCCGACAAGAAGCAGGTCTTCACCTACCCGGCGAAGCCCGTGGCGGCCTCCTACGCCCCTGCCCGGGTGAGCCCGTACTACACCGTCGACAACGACCTCTCGATCCGGATCGAGGAACGGCCGCCGGTGGCCGCCGGCTGAGGCACAGCGGTCACTTCGAGGCGGGGCCGGCCGCGACCGGCGGCCGTTCCCCCGCCTCCACCTCCGGGTGGTGCAGGTCGAAGGCCGGCGACTCGGAGCGGATGCGGGGGAGCGTGGTGAAGTTGTGGCGCGGCGGCGGGCAGCTGGTCGCCCACTCCAGGGAGCGGCCGTACCCCCACGGGTCCTCCACCCCGACCTTCCTGCCGTACTTCGCGGTCTTCCAGATGTTGTGGAAGAACGGGAGGTTCGACAGGCCCAGCAGGAACGCGCCGATGCTCGAGACGGTGTTGAGGGCGGTGAAGCCGTCGGCCGCCAGGTAGTCGGCGTAGCGGCGCGGCATGCCCTCGGCGCCCAGCCAGTGCTGGACCAGGAACGTCATGTGGAAGCCCGTGAACAGCGTCCAGAAGTGCACCTTGCCCAGTCGCTCGTCCAGCATCTTCCCGGTGAACTTCGGCCACCAGAAGTAGAAGCCCGCGAACATCGCGAACACCACCGTCCCGAACACCACGTAGTGGAAATGCGCGACGACGAAGTAGGTGTCGGTGACGTGGAAGTCCAGCGGCGGCGACGCCAGGATCACGCCGGTCAGCCCGCCGAAGAGGAAGCTGACCAGGAAGCCCACCGCCCACAGCATCGGTGTCTCGAACGACAGCGAGCCCTTCCACATCGTGCCGATCCAGTTGAAGAACTTCACTCCGGTCGGCACGGCGATCAGGAACGACATGAAGGAGAAGAACGGCAGCAGCACCGCGCCCGTCGCGAACATGTGGTGCGCCCAGACCACCACCGACAGGGCGGTGATGGACATGGTGGCCCCGACCAGCGTGAGGTAGCCGAAGATCGGCTTGCGGGAGAAGACCGGCAGGATCTCCGTGATGATGCCGAAGAACGGCAGGGCGATGATGTAGACCTCGGGGTGGCCGAAGAACCAGAAGAGGTGCTGCCACAGCAGCGCCCCGCCCCACTGGGCCTCGAAGACCACCGCCCCGAACCGCCGGTCCGCCTCCAGGCAGAGCAGCGCCGCGGCCAGCACGGGGAAGGCCAGCAGGATCAGGATCGAGGTGAAGAGCACGTTCCAGGTGAAGACCGGCATCCGGAACATCGTCATCCCGGGCGCGCGCATGCCGATGATGGTGGTCAGGAAGTTGACCGCGCCGAGGATCGTGCCGAAGCCGGACAGCGCCAGGCCCATGATCCACATGTCGGCGCCCAGCCCCGGTGAGCGGGCCAGGCTGCTCAGCGGCGCGTAGCCGGTCCAGCCGAACGGTGCGCCGCCCTCGGGCATCAGCAGGCCGGCCACCACGATCAGGCCGCCGAAGAGGTAGAGCCAGTACGAGAACATGTTCAGCCGGGGGAACGCCACGTCCGGCGAGCCGATCTGCAGCGGCATGATCGCGTTGGCGAAGCCCGCGAAGGCCGGGGTGGCGAAGAGCAGCAGCATGATCGTGCCGTGTGCGGTGAAGGCCTGGTTGAACTGTTCGTTGCTCATCAGCTGGAGGCCGGGGCGGGCCAGCTCGGCGCGCATCAGCATGGCGAGCAGGCCGGCGGCGAGGAAGAAGCCGAACGACGTGATCAGGTAGAGGTGGCCGATCTTCTTGTGGTCGGTGGTCGTCAGCCAGTCCACGATGATCCGGCCGGGTCGCCGGGCTCCGGCCGGACCCGCTGCGGTGGCCTCCGCGGTCTCGGTCCCCATCCGTGTCCCCTCGCTGTCGGCTCACGCGGACTGCTCGTGCACCACGGGCTCCTGGTGCGCACGGGCTTCTCTCGGGCACCCGCCATGATGCTCCGCCGGAACGTCACCGCGCGAGGGTGCCTCGCCGACGCCCCGTCAAAGGGGTGGCCGTGGAGGGGGCGTGTGGTGCCGGAACTTTATATTCCGGGTGGTCGGTGCCGTCGGCCCCGGGCGCCGGGGAATTAATCTCCGGCCAATAGTGGAGCGATATCGGAGCGAAGTCCGAACCGGTAATCAGTGGCGTGCCCGGCGAAGTTGTCCCGGCCGTTCCGGAAGGGAATAGCGAATTCGCTGCGCAGGTATTGCGGAAGCGCCGGAGAGAAAGCGGAATGCCCGTACGGGCGAGATCCTCCGGGCCAAACCCCGGCGGGTCTTCTGTGACAGAAGTGTGACCAGTGGCGGACCGGGCGGGGACCGGTCCATGCCCGGCCCGGCTTCCACCGCTGTGCCGAGCCGCCTACGGTGGCTGTCATGGCACCTCTCCCCAACCTCCCGTCCGACCCCGACGACGACCCGGAGGCCTACGCGGGCCTCCCCGCCGAAGCCGCCGCCGACCGGGCGCGCGGCCACGGCTGGACGGACGTACGGGCGTTGCCGCCCGGCGCGGTCATCACCATGGAGTACCGGGCCGGCCGGCTGAACTTCGAGGTCCGCGACGGCATCGTGGAGCGCTGCTGGAAGGGCTGAACCGGCAGGCGGCAGACGGCCGTGAACGCGCGGAGGCGGCCCCGGTCGTCCGGGGCCGCCTCCGTGTCGGCCGGTGCGGGTCCGTCAGTTCCCGGCGGCGCGGCCGCGGCCCGTACCCGGGGCCAGCGGCGAGGTGCGCGGCACGCGGTCGGCGTGCGGGGGCCGGCGGCTGCCGGTGGGGGTGACCGGCGTCCGCTCGGAGCGGGCGGTGTGCGGCCGGGGCGGCAGGTGCGGTCTGCCGTCGGGGACGCGGACCGAGGCCGCGCCGCCCGGGCGGCTGCCCGCTCCCACCGGTTCGCGCACGGGCAGTTCGTCGTCGACCGGGCCGCGGGGGCCGCCCAGCGCGACGGGCGCCGGCATCGCAACGGCGACCGGGGCGGGCGCGCGGCGCCCGCGCAGTCGCTGCCACAGGCCCAGCAGCCAGGTGTCGGTGCGGGCCATGAGCGGCTCGAACCAAGGGAGGACGAGCAGCACCAGCAGGCCGGCGGTCCAGCCCAGGGTCACATCGCTCATCCAGTGCGTGCCCAGGTAGACGGTCGTCATCCCGACGCCGAGCGCCAGCAGGGCGGCGGCCACCGAGGCGATCCGGCGGGCGCGCGGCGTGGTGGCCAGGTAGGCGAGGACGCCCCAGGTCACCACCGCGTTCGCGGTGTGGCCGGAGGGGAATATGTCACCGCCCGCGAACATCTCGTTCGAGCCGACGGTGGTCGCGTAGTGCGGCCCGAGCCGGCCCATGCCGAGCTTGGCGGCGCCCACGGTCGCGTTCAGCAGCAGCAACGACGTGCCCAGCACCAGCAGCGGGCGCAGGGTCCTGTGCCTGTACGTGCACCAGCCCAGCCATGCGGCCACGGCCACGGCGGTCGGGCCGCGCTGGCCCAGGACCACGAAGTAGTCGAGGAAGGTGTGGATCTCCGGCCACTGCTTGTACGGCCGGAAGAGCATGACCTGCCAGTCGAACCGCACCGGCCAGGACGTGGTGACCACGCCGACCACGATCGCCGCATAGACCACGGAGGTCGCGGCAAAGATCCCCAGGCGGGTACGGGTCATCCGCGGCCGCACGGGCTTGGTCGGGTGCTCCTCCACGCGGACGAGCTCGTCATCGGTACGCACTCAATGGACGTTACATTGCGTGACGGGAAGCTTCGGCCGATCGAGGCGCTTTGTGATGACGATGTGATGTGGAATGCGTCTCAATCGTGGCGCGGGCCCGGGTTCGAAACGGCGGAATAAGAAACACCTAAGGAATCGTCAGCACTTCCGGACAATGGTCCCGGACGCTTTAATTCCTTTTCGCGCGACGGTGTTTATCGGTGATTGGCCGAGGGGTTTCGCGGTGTTCTCCGCGGGCCCACCGGGAACCCGGAAATATGATCATGGCGGGCCGGATCCGTGCAGCCAGAACGCGCCGTAGACCGCCGACACGAGCGCGACGGCGGCGGCCACCGGCACCGCGCGCACCGTCCGTAGCCGGGCCAGCGCCACCGCCAGGGGCAGCAGCAGCGGGAACGCCGGCATCATCAGCCGCGGCTTGGAGCCGAAGTAGCCCTTGGCGGTGAGCGCCAGCAGCACCACCGTGCCCGTGAACACCAGCAGCGGCAGCGGCTGCCCCTGGCGTACCCCGGCCCGGTAGAGCACGAGCACCAGAGCGACGCCTGCCAGCAGGCCCAGACCCGCCCAGAACGCCGGCCCCGCCAGCCGCTCCCGGATGAAGGAGCCGAAGGCCAGCCCGCCGTCGAAGCCGTTGCCCCAGCCGCCCTGTACATCCAGATAGCCGGTGACGCTTGCCTCACGCACGCCGACCCACGCGAAGTACGCCAGCCACCCCAGCGGCGCGAGCAGCACGCCGAGCAGCACGCGGGGGAGAGGCTGCCGCGCGCCCTCCGGCCGGCGGCGGTCACGCAGCAGCGCGACCGCCGCGGTGATCCCCACGGCCGCGACCACCGCCGCCCCCACCGGCCGGGTCAGCCCGGCCAGCGACGCGAACGCCCCGGCCCACACCCAGCGGCCGGTGAGCACGCAGTACAGGCTCCACGCCGCCAGCGCCGTGAAGAGGGACTCGGAGTACGCCATCGACTGCACCACGCCGACCGGCAGCGCCGCCCACAGCACCACGAGCGCCACGCCCGCCCGCCGCCCGTACAGGTGGTCGCCCACCGCGAAGATCCCCCAGGCCGCGCACAGCGAGGCGACCGCGGTGACCACCAGTCCCGCGTCGCCCGCGGAGAGCGGGAGGACGGCCGACAGCAGCCGCTCCAGCCACGGCAGCAGCGGGAAGAACGCCATGTCGGAGTGGACCTTGCCACCGGGGAGATGGAGCGTGTAGCCGTAGCCGTGCTCGGCGATACGGGCGTACCAGATGGAGTCCCAGCGCGCCGAGAGCAGATGGCGCGCACCCTTGCCGTCCGCCAGCCCCCACAGGGCCAGCGCCACGACGCCCAGCGCCCGCACCGCCGCGTACAGCAGCAGGGCGGGGGCCGCGTGGCGCAGCGCGGCGCCGGGCACGGCGCGGCCACGGGGCGCGGCGGCCGCGCCGCGGACCATGCCGGAGGAGGGGAGGAGATCGGTCACCGGTCGATTGTCCCAGCCCCGCGAGGTGAGCCGGGCCACGTGGCTCCCGGCGGGACTCGCGTACTCTGTCGACTCACTCGCCCCTCGACTCCGCCGGGGCCCCCACAGTCCCCAGGCCCGCGGCGGCCGCGAGCGCATGACACGGAGGTGTGTGGATGTCCGGGACGACCACCGCCGGCCCCCGACGGCCGGTCGGCGTTCCCCGGCAGCGGCCACGGCCGCGCCGCGCGGACGGATGCGGCCCCGCCGGCGCGAACCGGTGGACCGTGCTCGTCGTCCTCTGCACCAGCCTGCTCCTCGTCGCCGTCGACGCCACCGTGCTGCACGTCGCCGTGCCGGCGGTCACCGAGGACCTGCGGCCGGGCGCGATACAGCTGCTGTGGATCGTCGACGTCTACCCGCTCGTCTGCGCCTCGCTGCTCATCCTCTTCGGCACCCTCGGCGACCGCGTCGGCCGCCGCCGCGTGCTGCTGCTCGGCTACGGGCTGTTCGGCGTGGCCTCCGCCCTCGCCTCGTGCGCGACGGCTCCCGAGGTCCTGATCGCCGCCCGCGCCCTGCTCGGCGCCGGCGGTGCGATGATCATGCCGGCGACGCTGTCCATACTCCGGCAGATCTTCCCCGACCGGCGCGAGCGCGCCCTGGCCATCGGCGTCTGGAGCGCGGTGGCCGCGGTGGGTGCGGCGGTGGGTCCGCTGCTCGGCGGCTTCCTGCTGGAGCACTTCTGGTGGGGCTCGGTCTTCCTCATCAACATTCCGCTGATGGCGGTCAGCCTCCCCGTCGGACGGTGGCTGCTGCCCGAGTCGACCGGTGACCGCAACGGCCCGTGGGACGTGCTGGGCGCGCTGATGGCGGCGTTCGGGCTGTTCGGCGTCGTCTACGGGGTCAAGCGGGTCGGCGGAGCCGACGCGCTCTCCCTTCATACGGTCGTCCCGGCGGCACTGGGCGCCGCCCTGCTCGTCCTCTTCGTACGCAGGCAGCGCCGGCGCACCCATCCGCTGGTCGACCTGGCGATGTTCATGCGGCCGGCCTTCGGGACGTCCGTCGGCTGCATCGTGCTGGCCATGCTGGCGCTGGTCGGGCTGGAGCTGGTGGCCGCGCAGTACCTGCAGCTCGTGCTCGGCCTCACCCCGTTGGAGACGGGCCTGCGGCTGCTGCCGCTCACGCTCGCCGCCATGGTGGCGGGGCTGACGGGCTCGCGGATGCTGAACCGCCTGGGGCCGCGCGCCATGGTCGCGGCCGGGTTCGTGCTGACGGCGATGGCGGTGCTCTCGCTGACCGTGATGGGCCGGGAGGACCGGCCGGCCGCCCTGGTCGCGGGCTTCGTCCTGCTCGGCTTCGGCCTGGAGACCACGCTCTTCGGGGCGTACGAGTCCATGCTGAGCGAGGCCTCCGCGGAGTCGGCGGGCGGCGCGGCCGCGATCGGCGAGACCTCCTACCAGCTCGGCGCGGGCATCGGCATCGCCCTGCTCGGCAGCGTCATGAACGCCGCGTACGCGCCCGGCGTGGAAGCGGTACCGGGGGTGCCGAGTGCCGCGGGGACCGCGGCCGGGCACTCGCTGGGCGAGGCGTACCACGTCGCCGACCGGCTCGGCGGCCCCGCGGGTACGGCCCTTCGGGCCGCGGCACGGGACTCCTTCGTCCACGGACTGCACGTCACCTTGACGGTGAGCGCGGGACTGCTGTTGCTGGGTGCCCTCGCGGCACTGCGCCTGCCGCGCGTCGCGGCCGACGCGGACACGGCCCCGGTGCCGGGGCCCTCGGCGGGCGGCGTTCCGGTCGGCGGGGTGCCCACGCGCTGAGGGGCGCTCCGGCGCCGCCGTGTGCATTGGCGGTGGCTGAGCGCCGTCGCGGCGGGGAGAGCGGCCCCGCCCTTTCGCCGTTTCCCGGGGCTACGCCCCGGACTCCGGGAGCCCGGGCGGTGCCGAACCGTCATCGGCCGGCTCTGGACGGACGCGGTTACCCGGCCGTAGCGTCAGGAGCGACCCAAGATCACCCCCGTTCCGTACCGCGCCGGAGGCCGCCGTGTTCGACCCGCATGATCCGCTCGGCATCGACGATCTCCTCACCGACGAGGACCGCGCCATCCGCGACGCCGTCCGGCAATGGGCTGCGGACCGCGTGCTGCCGCACATCGCCGAGTGGTACGAGCGCGGCGAGGTCCCGGCCCGCGAACTGGCCCGTGAGCTGGGCGCCCTGGGCGCCCTCGGCATGCAGCTCACCGGCTACGGCTGCGCCGGGGCCGGCGCCGTTCAGTACGGGCTGACGTGCCTGGAGGTGGAGGCGGCCGACTCCGGCATCCGCTCCCTGGTCTCCGTGCAGGGCTCCCTCGCGATGTACGCCATCCACCGCTTCGGCTCCGAGGAACACAAGCAGCGCTGGCTGCCGGGCATGGCGGCCGGCGAGATCATCGGCTGCTTCGCGCTGACCGAACCCGACCACGGCTCGGACCCCGCCGGCATGCGCACCTACGCCAAGCGCGACGCCGGTGGCGACTGGGTGCTGACGGGGCGCAAGATGTGGATCACCAACGGCTCGGTGGCCGGGGTCGCCGTCGTCTGGGCGCAGACGGACGGCGGGATCAGGGGATTCGTCGTCCCCACCGACAGCCCCGGCTTCTCCGCACCGGAGATCAAGCACAAGTGGTCGCTGCGCGCCTCGGTCACCAGCGAGCTGGTGCTGGAGGAGGTGCGGCTGCCCGCCGACGCCGTACTGCCGGAGGCCACCGGGCTGCGCGGGCCGCTGGCCTGTCTGAACCACGCCCGCTACGGCATCGTCTGGGGCGCCATGGGGGCGGCCCGCACCTGCTTCGAGGCGGCGCTCGACTACGCGCGGACGCGGGAGCAGTTCGGCAGGCCCATCGGGGGCTTCCAGCTGACGCAGGCCAAGCTGTCCGACATGGCGGTGGAGCTGCACAAGGGGATCCTGCTCGCCCACCATCTGGGGCGGCGGATGGACGCGGGGCGGCTGCGGCCGGAGCAGGTGAGCTTCGGGAAGCTGAACAACGTGCGGGAGGCGATCGAGATCTGCCGTACGGCCCGCACGATCCTCGGGGCCAACGGGATCTCGCTGGAGTACCCCGTCATGCGGCATGCGACGAACCTGGAGTCGGTGCTGACCTATGAGGGCACCGTGGAGATGCACCAGCTGGTGCTGGGCAAGGCGCTCACCGGTCTCGACGCGTTCCGGTAAGCCCCCACCCAGCCGTCGGATCTGCCGGACGTGACGGCCGGCTCGGTTCGTCAGCTCTGATTGAAGAAGCCGCCGTTCGTGCGGCCGGGGTGTTGTTCGCCGCTGACCACCTTGTAGTCGGCGGGGGTCAGCAGGAAGACGCGGTTGGCGACCCGCTCGATCGAGCCGCGCAGCCCGAAGGTCAGGCCGGCCGCGAAGTCCACGACGCGCTTGGCGTCGTTCGGCTCCATGCCGGTGAGGTTGACGATCACCGGGACTCCTGCCCGGAACAGCTCGCCGATGCCACGGGCGTCCCGGAAACCGTCCGGGGTGACCGTGGCGATGCGGGTGCCCTGCTCCTGTGCGACCTCGTCGGCCACGCGCACCTTCGGGTTGGTCACCCATGAGTCGCCGGGCTCGGGCCCTTCGTCCGAGTCCTCTTCGTAGCCGCCGTAGTAGCGCTCGTCATCGCTGTCGTCGACGAGGCCAAGCCAGGCACTCGCCTTGCGCACCGATCCCATGGACGCCTCCTCTCACACGCGGTGTGTTCCGCCCGCTCCTCTATGGTCGTCCATGATGCGGATGATGTGCCAAGTGGATGGCGGCCATGCGGGGATTTCGTGACGCATCTGGTGCAAAGCGGGTGGCGGTGCGTCAGAAACCCCTGTTGGTTGGCCGCAGGCGCTGGACCTGGGCATATGCGGCATGGTTCAAGAGAGCGGGCTCCGGCCCAGCTCGATTGTCCCCGGTGAATAGGATGCCCGGGCACATCGACACCACACACGGGGGCACGTTTTGTTCGGGATCATCAGGCCATGCCGTCATCGGCTGTCCGAAGGCATGCGAACCGAGTGGATGGCCCATCTCTGCGGTCTCTGCCTGGCACTGAAGGGCGATCACGGGCAGTTTGCTCGAATAGCGACCAACTATGACGGACTGGTCATATCGGTGCTGGTCGAGGCCCAGTTCCCCGCTTCCTCGGACGCCGGGGCCACGAGCGCCTGGCGGCGCACGGCGGGGCCCTGCCCGTTGCGCGGGATGCGCTCCGCGCCGGTGGCGCAGGGCGAGGGCGCTCGGTTGGCCGCTTCGGTATCGCTCGTACTGGCGTCCGCGAAGATGCGCGACCATGTCGCCGACGGTGACGGGATGTTGGCGCGGCGACCGGTCGCGGCCGTCGCCCGCCGCGTCGCCGCCACCTGGGACCGCGCGGGCGCCCGTACGGGCTCTGAACTCGGTTTCGATACGGCAGTTCTGGTCGACGCCGTCGAACGGCAGGCCGGCATCGAGGCGCTGGCCGGGATCGGTACGCCGCTGCTGGAGGTGACCGAGCCCACCGAGACGGCCACCGCGGCCGCCTTCGGTTACACGGCCGTTCTGGCCGGAAGGCCCGGCAACCGGGCGCCGCTGGAGGAGGCGGGCCGGCTCTTCGGGCGGCTCGCGCATCTGCTGGACGCCGTCGAGGATCTGGCCGAGGACGCCCGTACCGGGTCCTGGAACCCGGTGACCGCGACGGGCACCGGCCTTACCGAGGTGCGGCGGCTGTGCGACGACGCGGTGCACGGGGTACGGCTGGCCCTGCGTGAGGTCGAGTTCGCGAGCAAGGCGCAGGGCAGGCTCGCGCACATCCTGCTGGCGCACGAGCTGGAGCGGTCCGTGGAGCGGGCGTTCACCTCCGGTGGTTGCTCGCCACGCGAACAGCACCAGCACCAGGGGCAGCACGAACAGCACGAGCACCACAACGCATACGGCGCACCGCCTTTCATGCCGCCGCCCGCACCGCCGGAGCCGCCGAGGCGGCGACGCGGGCTGGTGGCTGGCTGTGCCGTGTGGACCGGGCTCTTCTGCACGGGCCAGGTGTGCTGCAAGGACCCGTACGAGGACCCGTGGGACGGGCGGCCCCGCGAGGGCTGGTGCGCCAAGTGCTGTGACAACTGCGATGGATGTGGCGACTGCTGTGACTGCTGCGGCAACTGCGGTGAAGGCTGCGAATGCTGCGGTTGCTGTGACTGCCGAGCACGGCGCTCACCGACGGCCCGGGTGACGGAGCGGAACCTCATCGCACGCTGATGCGTCGGAGCGGCGAGCGGGGCGCCGTCCCCCACCTGCCGCCGCCCCGGCGGCCGGAGAGCCGTCGGGGCATTTCGTCGTGCGCCGCAGGCGCGTCCGAAAGATGCTCTTGCGCCGGGCGGTGCGGGCCCGAATACTCCCGAACAGCGATTGTCAGGGGCACGGCGAAAACGGAAGCGTTGTGTCCCTTTGGCTGCGCCTCACGGGTCCGTGCACCCGGCGGGCCCCCGACCCCACTCGGGAGGAACAACGTGAGGATCAAGCACACCACCCCCCGCACCGGTATCGCAGGACGAGTCAAAGTCGCCGCCGTGGCCTCCGGTCTCGTCGCCGTCTCCGCCCTCGCCGCCACCAACGCCCACGCCGGGGACTCCTCGGCCGCCGCGCCCTCGGCAGCGCGGCTGGCCGCCGTGAGCACGGCCGTGGAGTCGGCGGACGTCGCCGGCACGGCCTGGGCGGTCGACAAGGACACCGGCACGCTCGTGGTGACCGCCGACTCGACCGTCTCCGACGCCGCCATAGCGAAGATCAGACGCCAGGCCGGGCCCGACGCGGAGGCGATACGCGTCGAGCGCACCCCCGGCACTCTCCGCAAGCTCCTCGCCGGCGGCGACGCCGTCTACGCCCCGAGCTGGCGCTGCTCGCTGGGGTTCAACGTGCGCAAGGGCACCACCTACTACTTCCTGACCGCCGGGCACTGCACCGAGGGCAAGCCGGCGTACTACACCAACTCCTCGCACACCACGAGCATCGGACCCACCACCGGGACCAGCTTCCCGGGCAACGACTACGGGATCGTGCAGTACACCAACGGCTCGATCGCCCACCCCAGCCAGGTCAACCTCTACAACGGCAGCTCGCAGCGCATCACCACCGCGGCCAACGCGACCGTGGGACAGAGCGTCCAGCGCAGCGGCTCCACGACCAAGGTGCACGGCGGCAAGGTCACCGGCCTGAACGCCACCGTCAACTACGGCAACGGCCAGGTCGTGCGGGGCCTGATCAAGACCAATGTGTGCGCCGAGCCCGGTGACAGCGGGGGCGCGCTCTTCGCCGGTTCCGCCGCCCTCGGCCTGACCTCCGGCGGCAGCGGGAACTGCCGCTCCGGCGGTACGACCTTCTTCCAACCGGTCACCGCGGCGCTCAGTGCTTACGGAGTGAGCATCTTCTGACCCCGTGCGTGACCGCCCCCGGCGTCTGACCGCGAGCGCGCTCCGCCCTTCCCCACGCCTGCGGCCAGCAGCACAGAGCCCCCGGCCCCGCACGGGGCCGGGGGCTCGACCCCGGTCCGGCACGGGCATACCGTGGACGTATCGCCTGACGTGTACGGCATGTACGGCAGGGGGCCGTGATGGTCGAAGACCTCGTGGTGGCAGGAGTGGCCGTCGCATCGACGGGTGCGGTGTACCTGGCGGCGGCGGCCCGGGTGGTCAAGCAGTACGAGCGCGGAGTGGTGCTGCGGCTGGGCCGGCTGCGGTCCCAGATCCGCCAGCCGGGGTTCACCCTGATCCTTCCGGGGCTGGACCGGCTGCGGAAGGTGAACATGCAGATCGTCACCATGCCCGTGCCCGCCCAGGAGGGCATCACCCGGGACAACGTGACCGTGCGGGTGGACGCGGTCGTCTATTTCAAGGTGGTCGACCCGGCCGAGGCCGTCATCCAGGTCGAGGACTACCGCTTCGCGGTCTCCCAGATGGCCCAGACCTCGCTGCGCTCGATCATCGGCAAGAGCGACCTGGACGATCTGCTGTCCAACCGGGAGAAGCTCAACCAGGGTCTGGAGCTGATGCTCGACAGCCCCGCCGTGGGGTGGGGCGTGCACATCGACCGGGTGGAGATCAAGGACGTCTCGCTGCCGGAGACGATGAAGCGGTCGATGTCGCGGCAGGCCGAGGCGGAGCGGGAGCGGCGGGCCCGCGTGATCAACGCCGATGCGGAGCTGTTGGCCTCCAAGAAGCTGGCGGAGGCGGCGCAGACGATGTCGGCGCAGCCGTCCGCGTTGCAGTTGAGGCTGTTGCAGACGATTGTGGCGGTCGCGGCGGAGAAGAACTCGACGCTGGTGTTGCCGTTCCCGGTGGAGCTGCTGCGGTTCCTGGAGAGGGCGGGGGCCCATGAGCCGGGGGCGGCGGCGGAGTCGGTGTCGGCACCGGCTGCGGAGCCGGCTTCCGAGCCGGTGCCGATCGAGGAATCGCCGGAATCCAAACGGTGAACGGTCAGTATCGGACAGGTGTCGGCTGGGTAGGGCGGGTTCTTTCACCTACCCGCCCCTTCCCGTAACCGGGGCTCCGCCCCGGACCCCGGTCCTCAAACGCCCGACGGGCTGCTGTGCTGTGCGGACCGCATCGGGCGCCCCCGCGCACGGTGGGGGCGTGCGCATGGGCATGCGCGCGACTGGAAGTCGCCCTTGTGTACTCCCTTGCCCGGTCGGGACACTCTACGGACCAACTTGGCATGGACGCGACCTCCTATCGGGGGTGCGGCTGTGTCGTTCGTCCTCCGGGCCCGAGGCGGTCGTGCCGGGCTCAACCCCCCACTGGAGGTGCCGAGTTGAAGATCCGTCGGATGCCCGTGCGGGCCGTCCCGGCCGGCGCCGCGCTCGCCGCGCTCACCGCCGTGACTCTCGTTCCGCAACAGGCGCAGGCAGCGCCCGGCCCGGCCTCCGCCGCCCCGTCCGGGTTCTCGGCGGGTTCGTATGACGACGAGGGGACGGGCAGGTTCGTGGGCGACGTCCTCGGCCGGGGTGCCGAGGGCGTCGTACGTGCGGCGGGTGTGCAGCCCGAGCGCGTGCGGTACTCGCAGGTCCGGCTCGACTCGGCCCGGCGGGTGCTGGGCGAGCGCGCCGCCATTCCCGGCACCGCCTGGGTGGAGGATCCCAGAGTCAACCGGATCGTGGTGACCGCCGACCGCACGGTCACGGGCGCGAGGCTGGCGAGGCTCAACGAGGTCACCTCCCGCCTCGGTGAGGCGGTGGTGGTGCGCAGAGTCGCCACGAAGCTGACCCGGATGGTCGCGGGTGGCGACGCCATCTGGGGCAGTTCCGCCCGCTGTTCGCTCGGATTCAACGTCGTCAAGGATGGCCGGCCGTACTTCCTGACCGCCGGGCACTGCGGCAAGGCCGTGCAGGGTTGGGCCGCCACCCATGGCGGCCCGCAGGTCGCGGTCACCGAGAACGCGGTGTTCCCCGGCCGTGACTACGCCCTCGTGAAGTACACGGCCGCCGACGCCGCCGGCCCGGGCGAAGTGAACCTCCACAACGGCGGCGCCCGGGCCGTCACCGGGGCCCGGCAGGCCAGGCCCGGTGAGGCGGTGTGGCGCAGCGGTTCCACGAGTGGGCTGCACAGCGGCCACGTCACCGGTCTCAACGCCACCGTCAATTACCAGGAGGGCCAGGTCACCGGGCTGATCAAGACGGATGTCTGCGCCGAGCCCGGGGACAGCGGCGGCCCGCTCTTCAGCGGCGCCGACGCGCTCGGCCTCACCTCGGGCGGCAGCGGCAACTGCCTGCTGGGCGGCGAGACCTACTACCAGCCGGTGCGGACCGCCCTCGACGCGTACGGTGCGCGCATCGGCTGACCGCGGCCCCGCGCGGCGGGGCCCCACGGACCGCGGCCCCCGGACACACCTCCACGGTGTCCGGGGGTCGCTGCACGTTGTCGGTGCCGACCTGGTGGGGTCAGAACTCGAAGACCGTGCCCTTGCCCGCCTTCATTTCGCACGGGTTGGCGAAGGTGTGCTCGAAGTTGACCCGGCGGCCGTCCCAGACACCGTTGGCGGTGACCACGACGGGGTTCCACTCCCGGGTGCAGATCGTGCCTTCCTTGATCTTGGTGAGCTTGGTGAAGTCACCGTCGGCCAGGCGCAGTTGAGAACAGGCCCCACGCGTGTTCGGGTGGGTGCCGTCGGCCTTCGGCATACAGGAGAGCGTCACCGCGCGCTGTATGCCCGCGGTTGCCGCCGAGTCGCCCTGACCGATGGTCAGCACCATTGCGGAGGGCGCGTACAGACTCTGCGTCTGTGCCGCGGGTGCGGGCGCGGGTTCGGCGTTGGCCGACGTTCCGGCTCCCACCAGGCCGCCCAGTGCCAGCGCGGCTCCCAGCGCGATCCCCCCAGTGATGTACCGCATTCCGAACACTCCCTTGTTCGTCGGTGCAGATAACGGACGGCAGTCTTGCCCAACTCGGGCATGAACGCACCCCGATCGAACACTTTCAGTCGTCACATGAAAACCCTCAGTAGCGCTTGGTTCTGGCCGGATTCAGTGGGGGCGAGGTCGCGCGAGCGACTTCGGGGAAACATAGGGCGTGCTTTGATGCCCGACTTGGGCGGGAAGGAGGCGAATTAATGTTTCAGGAGTGTTGACCAGCGGAGATGCCTTGCAATCCTTGATGGAACATCAAGTGTGGTTCGGAAAGTGCGGTTCGGTCACCGGGTGACCATTGAATCTCATGGGTCACGGGGGACTTGGGTGAGCCGTGGTCACCCGGCCGAAAAGTTGCCCGCCGCGCGCCCGTCCGGTGTTTCCGGTGATCGTGGAGCGCCGCAGCAATGGCCGAAGAGCACTCAGACCGACCGTTCGGTCCGTGCCTCGAACCGCTCTTCGCGCCCCTCCTTGCGGGCCCGGAATGCCGCGCTCCCCAGGGTGGTCGCGACGCCGGCCGCCGCCCAGGCGGACAGCACCAGCAGCGGGCAGGTCAGTGCGCTGCCCCGGAAGTAGGCGATGGAGCGGGCGGACCAGGTGCCCGCGCCCGGGGGAAGGGCCGGGCCGATGGCGCGCCAGAAGGGCGGCAGCAGGGGATAGGGGTACGCGCCGCCCGCGCTGGGGTTGCCCAGCACCACGACGATCGCGATGGCGAGCCCGATGCCGACGACGCCCGCGAGCCCCTGGAGGGCCAGGGTCAGGGCGCCGACGGCGAAGACCACCAGCGCGCCCACGCCCCACAGCCCCACGATGCTGCCGGGCAGCGCCCCCAGGACCGGACCCGCGATGAGCGCGCCGAGCAGACCCGAGCCGATGGCGTACAGGGCGATCGCCGCCAGCCGGATGATGGCCCGGTGCGGGTTGGCGGGGCGGGCGCCCGCGCTGATGGCGAGGATCGCGGCACACAGGTAACCGCCCACGCACCAGCCCACGACCAGATAGAACGAGGTCAGCCCACGCGAGTCGCCGGAGGCCGCGGGGGCCACGTCGGTGACCTTCACGGTGCGCTGCTCGGCCTGTTCGGCGCGCGTGATCACCGCCGTGGTGGCCTGGGCCAGCGAGGCGCCCGAGCCGCCGGCGACGAGCAGGGTGTCGGTGCTGCGGCGCGGGTCGACGATCAGCGCCGCGTCGAGGTCGCGCTCGCGGATCTGCCGGACGGCCGCAGCCTCGTCGCGGACCGTGCGCGGGTCCAGGGGGCCGCCGGGCAGTGCGGCCAGCTTTCCCGCCAGCTGATCGCCGATCTGCCGGGGGGCGACCACGCCGATGGGGATGTCCTTCGGCTTCGGGCTGTGGAAGGCGCCGACATAGGAGGCGATGAACGCGAGCTGGAGCACCAGCACGCCAATCACCAGGAGCGCGGCGCGGCCTGTCACCGCCTCCCGCGCCTCTTGGAGGAAGCGGGTGCCGCCGCTGGGGGTGTGGACCATGCCTCGAGCCTGCGAGATCCGGTGGGGCGGCGCAGGCCGTGCGGTCCGTTCGGGCGAGCGCGCCCGCGTCTATTCGTACGGACGTTCGAGAAGTGGTTTATGGTGGAGAGAGAGGGGCGGTTTTCGGTCAGGGGGTGACGAGCGGCAGGAGGTGCGATGACCGGACGTCCGGCGTTCACGCACCTGCACACCGCGTCGGGGTTCTCGATGCGGTACGGCGCCACGCACCCCGAACGCATGGCCGAGCGGGCCGCCGAGCGGGGCATGGACGCGATCGCCCTCACCGACCGCGACAGCCTCGCCGGCGCAGTCCGCTTCGCCAGGGCGGGCGCCCGGGCCGGGGTGCGGCCGCTGTTCGGCGTGGACCTGGCCGTACGGGAACGGCTCCCGGAGCCGGGCCCGCCCGGCCAGGAGGTCCGCAGGCGGGGCCCGGTGCGCGGCGGCGCCTTCGTCGACGAGTCCGCGCCCCGCGTGGTCTTCCTCGCCCGGGACGGCGCGGCCGGCTGGGCCGCGCTGTGCGGGCTGGTCTCCGCCGCCCACGCGGGCGGGACCGGCCGGGACCACCGCCCCGAACTGGCCTGGGAGGACCTCGCGGGCGCCGCCACCGGGCTCGGGACGGCACTGACCGCCCCGCTGACCGTCCTGCTCGGACCGGACTCCGAGGTCGGCCGCACGCTGGCCGCGGGCCGCCCCGACCGGGCCGCGCGGCTGCTGCTGCCCTGGCGTGAAATGTTCGGCGACTCCCTGCGGCTGGAGGCCGTCTGGCACGGCCGCACGGGCACCGGTCCCGGCTCCCTGCGGCTCGCCGCCCGTACCGCCGGCTTCGCCGCCGAACAGGGCGTACGGGCCGTCCTGACCAACGCCGTCCGCTACGCCGACCCCGGCCTGGGGCCCGTCGCCGACGTCCTCGACGCGGCCCGGCGGCTGGTGCCCATCGACCCCCGCAGGCCCGAGGCCCTCGACGGCGGTGAGCGCTGGCTCAAGGACCCCGCCGCCATGGCCGCGATCGCCGAACGGGTCGTGGAGGCCGCCGGATTCCGCCGCGAGGCCGCGCACCGGCTGCTCGCCACGACCCAGGAGACCGCCGCCGAGTGCCTCGTCGACCCCGAGGACCACCTGGGTCTGGGCTCCGTCCACTTCCCCGAGCCCCACCTGGTCGGAGCCGCTCGCCGCACCGCCGCCCGCGTCCTGCGCTCCCGCTGCGCCGGGGCCATGGTGCTGCGCGGATACGACCGCGACCGCCGCTACTGGGACCGGCTGGAGGACGAGCTGCGCACCATCGAAGCACGCGGCTTCCCCTCGTACTTCCTCACCGTCGCCCAGGTCGTCGACGACACCCGCGCCCTCGGCATCCGCGTCACCGCCCGGGGCTCCGGCGCGGGCTCGCTGGTCAACCACCTGCTCGGCATCGCCCACGCCGACCCCGTCGCCCACGGCCTGCTGATGGAGCGCTTCCTGTCCACGCAGCGCGCCGCGCTGCCCGACATCGACATCGACGTCGAGTCCGCCCGCCGCCTGGACGTCTACCGCGCGATCTTCGACCGCTTCGGCGCCGAACGCGTCGCGACCGTCTCCATGCCCGAGACCTACCGCATCCGGCACGCCGTACGGGACGTGGGCGCGGCCCTCGGCATGGAGCCGGCCGAGGTGGACCGGCTCGCCAAGGCCTTCCCGCACATCCGGGCCCGGGACGCCCGCGCGGCCCTCGCCGAACTGCCCGAGCTGCGCGGCGTCGCCGCCGGGCCGTACGGGAGCGGGAACGCACGGCTGTGGGACCTGGTCGAGGCGCTGGACGCGCTGCCGCGCGGCATCGCCATGCACCCGTGCGGGGTGCTGCTCTCCGACGCGTCCCTGCGCGCCCGTACCCCCGTCGTGCCGACCAGCGGCGAGGGGTTCGCGATGTCGCAGTTCGACAAGGACGACGTGGAGGAGCTCGGGCTGCTCAAGCTCGATGTGCTGGGCGTGCGGATGCAGTCCGCCATGGCGCACGCGGTGGGGGAGATCCAGCGGGCCACCGGGCGCCGGATCGACCTGGACGACCCCGCGCAGGTGCCGCCGGGCGACCGGCGCACGTACGAGCTGATCCGCTCCGCCGAGACGCTCGGCTGCTTCCAGATCGAGTCGCCGGGGCAGCGGGACCTGATCGGACGGCTGCAGCCCTCGGCCTTCCACGACCTCGTCGTCGACATCTCCTTGTTCCGGCCGGGCCCGGTCGCGGCCGACATGGTCCGGCCCTTCATCGAGGCCCGGCACGGGCGCGCCCCCGTCCGCTACCCGCACCCGGACCTGGCGGAGGCCCTGAGCGAGACCTACGGCGTGGTCGTCTTCCACGAGCAGATCATCGAGATCCTGCGGATCATGACCGGCTGCGACCGGGGCTTCGCCGACGAGACCCGGCGCGCGCTGTCCGATCCGGCGCTGCTGGGCCGGGTCCGCGCCTGGTTCGCGGCGAAGGCGCAGGAACGCGGTTACTCCTCCGACGTCGCCCGCCGCACCTGGGAGATCGTCGAGGCGTTCGGTTCGTACGGCTTCTGCAAGGCGCACGCCGTGGCCTTCGCCGTGCCGACCTATCAGTCGGCCTGGCTCAAGGCCCACCACCCGGCGGCCTTCTACGCCGGGCTGCTCACGCACGACCCGGGGATGTACCCCAAGCGGCTGCTGCTCGCGGACGCGCGGCGGCGCGGGGTGCCGATACTGCCGCTGGACGTGAACCGTTCGGGGGCCGCCTATGGGATCGAACTGGTGTCCGGTGAGCGGGGGCTCTTCGGTATCCGGCTCGCCCTTTCCGAGGTACAGGGCATCAGCGGGGCGGAGACCGGGCGGATCGTCGCCGGGCGCCCGTACACCTCGCTCCAGGACCTGTGGCAGCGCGCCCGGCCCGGGCGGCCCGTCGCCGAACGGCTGGCGCGGGTCGGGGCGCTGGACGCCTTCGGCACCAACCGCCGCGACCTGCTGCTGCACATCGCCGAGCTGCACGGCCGGCACCGCACCGGCTCCGCGGCCCAGCCGACACTGATCGACAGTGCCCGGGCCGAGCCGGTCGGCCTGCCCGACCTGGACGCGCGGGAGCGGCTCGGCGCGGAGCTCAGCGTGCTCGGCATGGATGTCTCGCGCCACCTGATGTCCGACCACCGGGCGTTCCTGGCGGAGCTGGGCGCGATCCCGGCGAAGCGGCTGCGCGACGCGCGACACGGCGAGACCGTCCTGGTCGCGGGCGCCAAGGCCGCCACCCAGACCCCACCGGTCCGCTCCGGGCGCCGGGTCATCTTCACCACCCTCGACGACGGCACGGGCCTGGTCGACTGCGCCTTCTTCGACGACAGCCACGAGGCGTGCGCGCACACGGTCTTCCACTCCTGGCTGCTGCTCGTGCGCGGCGTGGTCCAGCGCCGCGGCCCGCGCAGCTTGAGCGTGGTGGGCGCGGCGGCGTGGGACCTCGCACGGCTCGCGACGCTCCGCGCGGAGGGCGGGCTGGAGGCGGTGGCGGAGGTCCTGGCGGGGTCCGCGGCCGAACCGGCACCTGCGGGCCCGGGGCGCCGCATCGAGATGCCCACCGGCTACGCCATGCATCCGTGGGCGGACCTCCAGCCCGCGGGCGAAGGCGCTGCCACCGGCCGCAAGTTGTGGCACGCGAGCCAGGGGAGTGCGGGATGAACACACGAAGGCTTTCCCCGGTCCCGTCCCTGTCCTCAAACGCCGGACGGGCTGAGTCGACCGTCCTGTACGTGCACTTCCATGCCGCCGGCGGCACGGCCCTCGACGAGGATGTCTACGACGGGCTGCTCGCGCTGCTCGCCGCAGTGAGCCCGGTGGTGGAGGCGCTGCCCCCCGACGCCGCGCTCATGGATGTCCGCGGCGCCGTACGCTACTTCGGGCACGACCCCGCCGAACTCGCCGGGTTGCTGCGCGTCCGCACGCTCGCCCGGTACGGCGTGGACTGCACCGTCGGGATCGCGGGCAACCCGATGCTCGCGCGGATGGCCGCGCAGGACGGGGCGCCCGGAGCGGTCCGTACGCTCGCCGGGGAACCGGACGCCGTGGCCGCGTTCCTGGCCCGCAAGCCGGCCGCCGCGCTGTACGGGGTGGGGCCCGCCACCGCCCGCACCCTGTGCTCGTACGGGCTCGACAGCATCGGCCGGATCGCCGACGCGCCGCTCGGCGCGCTGCAGCGCATCCTCGGCGCGGCCGCCGGGCGGCGGATCCACGAGCGGGCGTGCGGCATCGACCCGACGCCCGTCACCCCGGACGCGCGGGCCCGCTCCATGGGGGCGGAACACCGCTTCGGCAACGACGAGCTGGACCCGGAACAGCGGTGCCGCGCGCTGCTCGCGCTCGCCGACGGGCTGGGCGCCCGGCTGCGGAGCGGCGGGCAGGCCGCACGCGGCCTGAAGCTCACCGTCCGCTACGCCGACGGCTCCTCGACCACCCGCTCAAGGACCTTCGCCGAGCCGACCGCGCACACCCCCGAACTGACCGCCGCGGCCTACGCGCTGCACGCCGCCCTCGCCCTGCAGCGGGCCAGGGTGCGCGCCGTGGCGCTGCGCGCCGAGGGGCTCTGCGACGCCCGGCTCGCCGCGCACCAGCTCACGTTCGACCCGGCCGACGAGAAGGCGCGGCGCGTGGAGGCCGCCGTCGACCGGGCGCGGGCGCGCTTCGGCGTGGCGGCGGTGGGGCCCGCCGGGACCCTGCACGTGGCCTGAATTCTCGCTTGGGAATCTCTTTCGACTTGCTTGACGAAGCAAATGAATGCCTGCAGGCTACTCAGAAGTAAGTTAACCCACTTTTAACGCGCCCGTAACAGCTGTTGCCGGCGCTGTTCGGCGTACCCGGCCCCCACCTGCGAGGAGTTCATGTGACGCTGCGCCGTAGGCCCCGTAGACCGTTGCGCTCATTGCTCCCCGTGGTGGCCCTGGCCGTGGCGGTCGTCGCGGTTCCGGGGACCGCGACCGCAGCCCCGGGCGTCGCCGGAACCGTCAGCCGTGGCTGGAACGACTATTCCTGCAAACCCTCCGCCGCCCACCCCCGGCCCGTCGTCCTCGTGCACGGGACGCTCGAGAACGCCACGACCAACTGGTGGGCCTTCGCGCCCTACTTGGTGAACCGGGGCTACTGCGTCTACTCGTCCGACTACGGCAAGCTGCCCGGCCTCCCCGGCTTCCACGGCCTGGGGCCCATCGCGAAGTCGGCGGAGAAGCTCGCCGTGGACGTCGACACGGTGCTGGCCGCCACCGGCGCCGAGAAGGTCGACATCGTCGGCCACTCGCAGGGCGGGATGATGCCCCGTCAGTACATGAAGTTCAACGGCGGCGCGAAGAAGGTGGGCGCCTTGGTCGCCATCGCGCCCAGCAACCACGGCACCACCCTGTCCGGGCTGACCAGGCTCTTGGACCTCGTCCCCGGCGCGCGGGACGTGCTCCACGGCACCGCCCCCGGCCTGAGCGACCAGGTCGTCGGCTCGGACTTCATGAAGCGTCTCAACGAGGGCGGCGACACCGTACCCGGGGTCCGCTACACCGTGATCGCGACCAGGTACGACGAGGTCGTCACGCCCTACGCGACGGGGTTCCTCTCCGGGCCCGACGTCCGCAACGTCCTGGTCCAGGACCTCTGCCCCATCGACATCTCCCTGCACCTCACCCTCGGCACGATCGACCGCGTGGCCTTCCACGAGGCCGCCAACGCCCTCGACCCCGACCACGCCACCCCGGCGAACTGCGCGTCGATGGTGAGCTGAGCGGACGCGTTCAGACCGGCTCCTCGCCCCAGGTGACGGGGAGCCGGTGCACTCCGTAGATGTTCGCCTCGGTGCGCAGGGGCACCTCCCCGGGCGGGACGGCCAGGCGCAGGTCCGGGAAGCGGGTGAAGAGGGCCTGCAGGGCGACCCGCATCTCGACGCGGGCCAGCTGCTGGCCCAGGCACTGGTGGATGCCGTGGCCGAAGGCCAGATGGCCGGTGGCCCTGCGGTGCAGGTCGAGGGTGCCGGGGTCGGTGAAGCGTGCCGGGTCCCGGTTGGCGGCCTGGATCGAGACGGTGACCGATTCACCGGCCTTGATGAGGCGCCCGTCGAGTTCGACGTCCTCCAGGGCTGCCCGGACCCCCGTGTGGGCGATGCTCAGGTAGCGCAGGAGCTCCTCCACCGCCGAGTCGGCGAGGGCGGGGCCGGCGCGCAGGGCGGCGGCCTGCCCGGGGTGGCTGAGGAGGGCGAAGGTCCCCAGGCCGATCATGTTGGCGGTGGTGTCGAGGCCGGCGGCGAGCAGGAAGCCGCCGAGGCCGGCGAGCTCGGCGTCGGTCAGATCGGTGGTCGTCAGGTCGCTGAGGATGTCCTCGGTGGGGGCGGCCCGTTTGGCGAGCGCCAGCTCGTGGACGAATTCCCCGAGCCCGGTCAGCGCGGCGATCCGCTGCTCCAGGGTCGAGTCCGGGTCGCTGATCGCCGCGGCACGCCAGGCGAAGACCTCGCGGTCGGCCTCGGGCACGCCGAGGAGTTCGCAGATCATCAGCGCCGGGACGGGGTGCGCGTACGCCTCCACCAGGTCCACCACCGGACCGTGCCGCTCCATGGCGTCGAGGTGCTCGGCGGCGATCTGCTCGACGCGTGCGGTCAGTTCGCGCATCCGGCGGACGGTGAACTTACCGGCCAGCAGCCGCCGGTAGCGGGTGTGCCCGGGCGGGTCGATCCCGGTGAGGTCGCCGACCGGCGCCGGGGGGAGCTCGGTGAACTCCGCGCCCGCGAAGGGAGAGTGCATGAGCTCGTACCGCGAGCTGAAACGGGGGTCGGCGGCAATCGCGCGGACCGTGGAGTGACCGGTGGCCAGCCACCCTAAGTGGCCGTCGGGGTAGCGCATCCGGACGAGCGGCTGCTGTTCGCGCAGCTCCGCCAGCGCGGCGGGCGGGTCGAAGGGGCAGCCCGCGGGGCGGGCCGTCGGCAGTTCCTGGACCACCTGGGCCGTCTGCTCGGCGGAGTGTGCCGGGGTTTCCTGTCGCATGGTGTCCTCCGGTGAGGGTGGTGGGACGACGGGCGGTTCAGCGGCGGGCGCCGCGGTGGAAGGCGGAGCGGGCCCACAGGTAGCCGACGAGGCTCAGGCCGGTGCACCAGGCGAGGGCGACGACGCCGCTGTCGCCGATCTCGCTGCCCATCAGCAGGCCGCGGAGGGTCTCATTGATCGGGGTGAAGGGCTGGTGGTCGGCGAACCAGCGCATCCAGGACGGCATGGTGTCGGTGGGGACGACGGCGCTTCCCAGAAAGGGCAGGAGGGTGATCGGCATGGGCAGGTTGGAGGCGGACTCGACGGTCTTGGCGACCAGGCCCATGGCGGCCGAGATCCAGGTCAGCGCGAAGGCCAGGAAGGCAAGGAGGCCGGTGGCGGCCAGCCACTCCAGGGCGGTGGCGTCGGGACGGAATCCGATGGCGAGCGCGACGGCGGTGACCACGGCCGTGCCGAGGGCGGTCTGGACGAGGTTGCCGAGGACATGGCCGGTGAGGAAGGAGGCGTGGGACATGGGCATGGTGCGGAAGCGGTTGACGATGCCTTCCGTCTTGTCCATGCAGACGCCGAGCGCGGCACCGATGGAGCCGGTGGCGACGGTCATCAGGATGATCCCCGGGGCGATGTAGTCGATGTAGTCGCCCTTCAGCTGGGGGCCCTGGATTCCTGCGCCGAGCGCGCCGCCGAAGGCGTAGTTGAAGAGGAGGAGGAAGAGGACCGGCATCAGGATGATGGTCACGACCACGGACGGGTAGCGCACGGCGCGCTTCATGTTCCGGCGGAACATGGTGACGGAATCGCGGGCGGCGTAGGAGAGGGCGCTCATCGGGAGATCTCCTGCTTGTCGGAGCCGGTCAGGGTGAGGAAGACGTCGTCGAGGTCCGGGGTGTGCTGGGAGAGGGTCTCGGGGGTGATGCCGGCGTTGTCGAGGACGTCCAGGACGGCGCGGAGGGTGGGGACGGAGCCGTCGGAGGGGATCTGGAGGGTGAGTTCCTCGTCGTTACGGCTGGTGGCGGGGAAGTGGGACGCGGCCAGGTCCAGGGCGGCCGGGTCGGCGAACTTCAGGGAGATGTGGCCGCCGGGGACGATGCGCTTGAGCTCTTCCGCGGTGCCTTCGGCGATCAGCTTTCCGCCGTCCAGTACGGCGATGCGGTCGGCGAGTTGGTCGGCCTCCTCCAGGTACTGGGTGGTGAGGAGGATCGTCACGCCGTCGTCGGCGACCAGGGAGCGGATGATCTCCCACATGGTGCGGCGGGAGCGCGGGTCCAGGCCGGTGGTGGGCTCGTCGAGGAAGATGATGCGCGGGTCGCCGACCAGGGTCATCGCGAGGTCGAGCTTGCGGCGCATACCGCCGGAGTAGGTGGTGACCGGCTTCTTGGCGGCCTCGGTGAGGTCGAAGCGGCGCAGTAGTTCGTCGGCCCGTCGGCGGCCCTCGCGGCGGGGCAGATGGTGCAGGTCCGCCATGAGCATCAGGTTCTCGTGGGCGGTGAGCAGGTTGTCCACCGCCGCGAACTGGCCGGTGACACCGATCGCGGCACGGACCGCGTCGGCCTCGCGGGCCAGGTCGTGGCCGGCGAGCCGCGCCTGGCCGGCGTCGGCGGGGATGAGGGTGGAGAGGATCTGCACGGTGGTGGTCTTGCCCGCGCCGTTGGGGCCGAGCAGGGCGAAGACCGTGCCCGGGGGGATGGTCAGGTCGATGCCGTCGAGCACCGTCTTCCCGCCGTAGGACTTGGACAGTCCTGTGGCGGTGATGGCCGGTGTGACGGGTGACGCGGAGATCCCAGCATTGGTCATGGTCATGACAGTCCTGTCTGTGTGGGGTGTCGCCGGGAGCGGTCGGTCACCCGGTCAGGGGCGGCGGATCACGATGTCGCCGACGCCGGTGCGGGCGCGCACCTCGACGGTCTCCTCGGCGGAGCCGGGGCCGTCGCAGGAGCCGAGAGTGTTGTGCACGCCGCCGACGCCGGTGTGCACGTCGAGCCAGGCGGCGGTGGACTCGTTGATGCCGACCTCGACGTCGCCCGCGGCGGTATGGAGCGTGACCTGGCCGCGCGTCACTTCGCCGAGCCGGATGGAGCCGTTGGCGGACTTGGCGTTGACCGAGGCGTGGGCGACGTCGACGCAGATGCGGCCGTTGGAGGAATTCGCCCTCAGGTCGCCGGTGACCGAGCCGATCGAGGTCTCGCCGTTGCCGTTCTTGACGACCGCCGCGCCCGCGATCTCGCCGACCTCGATCCGGCCCGCTCCGTAGACCTCGGCGTCGCCCGTCACGCGGTCCAGCCGGATGTCACCGTGGCTGGTCCTGAGGTTCACGGCCGTCGCCTCGTCGATCTGGATGTCGCCCATGGACGTCTTGATCAGGCACTCCCCGAAGCGGCCTTCGCAGATGAAGTCCGCCATGGGCGTGATGCCCCGCAGGTTCGAACCGGCCGGCAGCTCGATGCTCACGCGGAGCGCGCCGCACTTGCCGAACAGGGAGCGCTTCTTGGGTCCCTTGACCGAGAGCGTGCCGCCCGAGAAGACGACCTTGGTCTGCTCCGCGGCCCGTACGTCGATGTCGGCGGCGGCGTTGCCCGGCAGCACCTCGACGACCGTGTCGATGCGCTTTCCGGCGGTGATCCGGGCGGTCCCGATGTCGAATTCGAGGACGACGGAGATCGGTCCGGGAGTGTCGAAAGTAGGCATGGCTGTTCCGTCCTCGTGGCTGTGGAGTGTGTTCCCGCTGGTGAGGCGGGTGAGGAAGAAGTGGTGCGGAGGGCCGGTCCGGCTAGCGGACCCAGCCCGTGTAGCTCTGCGGGCCCCGGTGGCGGCTGCGGCCGGCGGAGCGGGCGGGCTTGCCGGGCTCCAGGGCGGTGGCGACGGCCCGTACCAGCCAGGCGTTGACCGACAGACCCTCCTGCCCGGCGGTGTCCTCGACCCGGGCCTTGAGGTGCGCGGGGAGGCGGAAGTTGATGCGCGCCGTGCTGCCCTCGTCGCCGTCCGCGGCGACGGGGGGCGCGGGCGCCGGCATGCTCTCCGGCTCCTCGCCCCGCCCGTACGCCTCCTGGGGCGGCGGCGTCACCACGAACTCGGGGTCGGTCCCGCGCAGCCGTACGTCGACTGAGCCCGGCGCGAGGTCGCGGGTGACCTCGTCCATGGCGGCGGACAGCGCGTTCAGCAGGGTCAGCCGGGTGGCCGACTCCAGGGGCGCGGTGAGCCGCTCGGCCAGGGCGCGGGCCTCGTCCCCGCCGGCATCGGCGGCGACCGCGAGCTCGTGCCGGAGGTTGTCGACATACGGCGTAAGGTCCATGACGCCATCATGGCACCACGATGGCGCCACCGCAAGATGTGGTGGCGCAATCGTGGTGCCATGAGGTGGTGCCATCCCCGCCAGGGCCTGCTCATCCGGCTGCGCGGCGGCAGTAGAAGCGCTTCTCCCGCTCGGCGCGGTGGAGTGGCCCACGGCGGGGCTCAGGCGCGCAGGAGCAGCACCCCTGTCGTCCTGACGGTGGGCTTGCTGCGGGGTGCGCCACCCATGTCGCCGCCCCTGCCGGGCCACCACAGTGCCGCGTACTCACGGAAGCGCCGCACGCCGCAGGACCCGCACGTCGCGATGCCGCGGCTGGCGGTCCACCCTGCCTCGGGGTGCGCACATCCGGGCCGCCTCATGCGTGGGCCGCCCTTTGGTGAAGCCCCATCGCCGTCGCCCAGTGGGCGGCCGCCGCGCCGTCGCCCTCCCGTGACGCGGTGTAGTACGCGTCCTTGATGCGCCCGCACTCCTCGCACCGTGGTCTGCGCACGGTGACCGATACGAGGTTCTCCGGTGCGGCGTGCCATTCCGTTCCGCCTGCGGGCGGCCGGAGCTGACAGCGGGACCAGCGGTTGTCCATGACCTCGCCCACGCGGTTGGTGGTGGTGTCCCAGACGAGTTCGCCCCGGGCGGGGGCGTGCGACGCTTCGCTGGCTTGTTCGGGGGTATGGGGCATGCGGAACCTCTGTCGGACGGTCGCTCACTCATGCGGGCGACGTTCACTGCTTGCGCCTCCAGCGTCGCGCTCCGCTCCTACGCTCAACAGGTCTGGAGCCACGCCAACGCATCTGGGGTGAACGCGAGTTATGGCCAATGACCTGCGGAACGACACCGAGCCTGAGAGCGGGGCCGCCTACTTCGGCGGCGAGGTGCGGGCTTGGCGCACGGACAGAGGGCTCAGCCAGCGGGAGCTGGGGGAGGCTGCACAGTACGGGCAGCAGTACGTCGCGAAGGTGGAGGCGGGGGAGCGGCTGGGGAGCTCGGAGTTCGCGAAGGCGTGCGACGAGGTGTTCGGCACGCCGGGTACGTTTGCGCGGCTGCGGAAGCGGGCCGCGCGGCGGGGGTATCCGGCATGGTTCGAGTCGTACGTACGGCTCGAAAGGCGAGCCGCCGTAATCCAGGACTACAGCACGAACTTCATCATCGGCATCCTGCAAACGGAGGCATACGCGAATGCCGTCTTTCGGAAGGCCCATCCTCGTGACGACCTCGACCTGACAGCCGAGAAGGTCGCGCGGCGGCTCAAGCGTCGTGAAGTCATGCAAGGCGAGAACCCACCGCTGCTGTGGGTCATCCTGGACGAGTCATGCCTATGGCGCATGGTCGGGAGCCCCGAGGTCATGCGTGAGCAGATGGCGCACCTGATCGAGCAGGGGGAGTCCCCGCATGTCGTTCTCCAGGTGCTCCCCTTCCGCTCCGGGGCGCCGGCGTCTCACATGGCTTTCATCGTCCTGAAGTTCGCCGACGACGAACCAGATGTGCTCTATGTGGAGAACCCAGTCGATGGTCACGTGATCGATTCGCCAGACACGGTGGCGAACGCAAACGTGACCTACGATCGGCTGCGCGCTGACGCTCTGTCCCCAGAGGAATCGCTGGCCTTCATTCGTAAGGCCGTGAAGGAATGGAACTCATGAACACACCCCACATAGTCAATGCAGCGTGGACGAAGTCCAGCTACAGCGGCGGCAATGAAGGTAACTGCGTCGAGTTCGCCCGCAACCTAGCGGTCAGCGGCATCGTCCCCGTCCGGGACAGCAAGGCTCCCGACCGCCCGGTGCTCATCTTTACCCCCGCCGCCTGGTCCTCGTTCACCTCCGCCCTGCGCGCCTAGGAGCCGTCACGGCTCAAGGAGCCGTCCGCGCAGCTCCGCGATCAGCTCGTCGTCGGCGCCGAGCTGATCGGCTGCGTAATCACGCACGGACCCGTGGCGGGCGGCCAGGTCGGACAGGAACAGGCGCATGACCTCCGCCGGTGCCCGCCCGTAGCCGGGCCACCTCAGGGCCCGGCCCGGGTTGGCGGCACGCCAGTCGGCGATCAGCCGGTCCGTGGCCAGTTCGGTCAGGGCGAAGTCGTCGGCGATCTCGTCCTCGGGCACCCCCAGCAGGGACAGGACGAGGGCGGCCACCATCCCGGTGCGGTCCTTGCCCGAGGCGCAGTGGAACACCAGCGGGCCGCTGTCCGAGGCGATGACCTCCAGTGCCTGGCTCAGCTCCTTGACGCCGTCGAGGGCGACTTCGGCGTACCGGTCGGCGAGGAAACGCCACGGGTCGGCATCCGGGTCGATCTCGGCCTGGTCGTACGGCCGGTGCTCGACGCTGAAGTTGAAGTACGTCAGACCGTCCTCGTCCGGCACCCGGCCCTTCGCCGCTATCTCCCACGGATAGCGCAGGTCGATCACGGTGCGCACCCCGAGGGCGAGGAAACGATCCCAGTCCTCACCCTGGAGTTTGGCCAACGAGTCGGACCGGTACAACCGGCCCCAGCGCACTGTACGTCCGTCACCGGTGGAGTAACCGCCCAGGTCACGGAAGTTGTGCAGGCGCTCGAACGCGACATGTCTTTTCATGCCCGTCACCCTACGAGGGCCGGTTCGGTGACTCGGTGACTCCGCGCCCAGGCGTGCTATGCCGTCGTGCTCGGCTTATCCGCCACGTCCTGGTTCAACGACGGTGTCCGTCGTACGTACCGGATGCCAGATGAGGACGCCGACGCGGGCGGCGAGCCCGCGGAGTTCGGTGGTGGTGCGTCCGGAGACCATCAGGCCCGAGACGAGGGATTTGACCGCGGGGCGGGCGTGAGTCTCTTCGGGGGCGTGGTGCTCGGCGGCCAGCAGTGCGCGGATGCAGTCGTCGCGGCGGCCCCATCGTCCGTACGCGGCGGCGATATCGGTGTAGTAGCGGGCCCGGCGCTCGGTGCTGGGCAGGCTCTGCGGGGCGATGGCCCGGGCGGCGGCGAGTGCCGTGGAGGGGTCGCCGGCGGAGTTCTCGGCGGAGATGCGGTGGAGCTGGACGGTGGTGGGGCTGAATCCGCCGCCGTGGTCCCGCAGCAGGGTGGTGCCGCCGAGCTCCTTGGCGATGGCGGCGGCTTCGCCGGTCAGTTCCCGCATCCCGGCCGTGTCACCGGCGCGAGCGGCGGTGTAGGCGGCGGATTGGATCAGCAGGCCGCGCTCGGCGGCATGGTCCGGCCCGCCCCCACGCAGGCCGGGGTGGTCGGCGGCCGTCAGGGCGATGGACATCGCCTGCTCATGCCAGTCCGCCTTGCGCGCCAGGACGGCGAGCTGGCGGGCGGTTTCGGCGACCAGCAGAGCGTCGCCGCTCGCTTCGGCGCTCTGGCGTGCACGGTCGGCGGCCATCCAGCCGAGCTGCTGCTCGTCGAGCTTGATCAGCATGCGGGTGGCCAGCAGATAGCTCTGAGCCAGCAGCGAGCCCTCGTCGCCGCTTGCGTGGCCGGCGTGGATGAGCCGGGGCAGGCGGACGGCGAGGCTGCCGTAGCGGCAGGTGTGGAAGTCGGCCAGGGCGCGCGCGAGGTCGGTGTGCACAGCGGCCGCGGGCGGGATGGCGATGCCGGCGTGAAGGCCGAGCATCGCGTCGCGGACGCGGCCGACGAGCACCTCGCCGAGCGCGGCTTCGCTCACCGGCGTCCCGCTGCTCGGCAGGACGGGGGCGCCAGCGGCTGCGACGGCGGTGACCGCGAGGTTCGCCAGCAACTGCCTGCGCCGCACCGGACCCTCACCGTCCTCCCGAGTCGTATCCGCCACCCTAGGGCTGGGAAGGCGGGGGTAGGCGGTGGTTGGCCCGATCGCGCGCCCATGTCGGACGTCTGGCTGGCGAGTCAAGCCGAGCGCCTGGGGCGCGATGCGGAGCGCGTCGGCGAACCGCCGCAGCACGACCACGTCCGTCAGCGGCGACACGCCGCGCTCGTACCGGGAGACCTGGGCGGCGGAGTAGCCGGTCAGCACCCCGAGCTGGGCCAGGGTCAGCCGCTGTTCCTTGCGCGTGCGGCGGACCAGTTCACCGGGATTCACGTTCACCGCTGGCGCTGGCCGTGCTTCTGACCGCATCCATACCGTCCCCGCTCGTAGACGAGAGGCGCGCCGCCCCTCACCGTAGCGGTGCCTGCCGGGCCAGGACAGGGGCTTTGCACCGGATGCAAGCGGCTTTGCGGGCCCCGGCAGCTGCCCTGCCGCGCGCGCGGCGGCCGCGGTGTCCTCGAAGGGCAGGTGGCACGCAGACGGCGGGCCACCGCCTCGCCTTCGAAGAGGTGTGAGCGATGAGCACGATCAAGAGGGCCGCCGTTGTAGGGCTCGGCGGCCAGTCCCAGAAGGACCACCTTCCCGCCCTGGCCGGCTGCCGGCTTGCCGAGCTCGCCGCCGTGTGCGACGTGGACCCGCAGCGCGTGGCCGCGCAGTCCGGCCAGTGGCAGGTCCCCGGCTTCACCGACCTCGCGCGCCTCCTGGACGAGGTGAAGCCGGACTTCGTCGTCGCTGCGGTGCCGCATCACGTCGGCCGGAACGTCGTCGAGGCGTGCGCCGGGGCGGGGGTGCATGTGATGAAGGAGAAGCCGTTTGCCACCGACCCGCGCGACGCCGCCGAATTGGCCGCGCTGTGCGAGAAGACCGGCATCGAGCTGATGGTCACTGTTCAGCGCCGCCTCCACCCCCTCTATGCGGCCGCCGCCGGGCTGCTGGAGCAGATCGGCTCCCCGTACCTGGTCGAGGGCCGATACACCCTCCACTGCCCCGACCCGGCCGCAGGCTGGCGCGGCAAAGCGAAACTCGCGGGCGGTGGGTGCCTGGCGGACATGGGCTACCACCTCATCGACCTGCTGATCTGGTACCTGGGCCTGCCCGACCGCGTACTGGCCGACATCTCGGCCGCCGCCGCACCGGGTGCCGACTACGACGCCGAGGACACCGCCTTGGTCCACCTCGCCTACGACTCCGGCCTGTACGGCTCGCTGCTGGTCTCCCGCTCGGCAGGTCCCAAGACGGAGCGCCTGGCCGTCACCGGTCCGCACGGCACCGTGGTCATCGAGCGCGGCGCCGTGCGCCGCCTCGACCCGGCCGGGCAAGTGGTCGAGGCGCTGCTGCGGGAACCGGCCTGGCCATGCGCGCCCGGCGCGCAGATCGACCGCTTCTGCCGCGTCCTGGACGGCAGCAGCCCCAACCCGTCCGGGCCGGCCGTGCACCTGCCGCACGCCGCGTTCCTGGCCGCCGCCTATGCCTCCAAGGCCACCGCCCGCTCGGCCGACCCGAAGGAGTTCCTGGCATGAACGACTCCCCGCTCGCCCTGCTCGGCGGCGAACCCGTCATCACCACCCCGGGTCCGCATTTCGCATGGCCGCCCATCGCCGAGCCCGACCGCGAGGCGGTGGCCGGCCAGCTGGAGGCGGCTGTCTCGATCCCGGACCGCTCCGGCGTCGTGGCCGAGCTGGAGGACGCGCTCGCCTCGTACCTCGGTGTCCGGCACGTCGTGACCACCTGCACGGGCACTGCCGCGCTGCACTCGATGTACGCCGCGGCCGGGATCTCCGCGGGGGACGAGGTGCTCGTCCCGGCGCTCACGTTCCACGCCACCGCCACCCCGCTCTTCCACCTCGGCGCCCACCCCGTACTTGCCGACGTCGACGAGGCGGGACAGCTCGACCTCGACGACGCCGCCCGCCGCATCACCGCCCGCACGAAGGCCGCGGTCGCCGTGCACCTGTGGGGCCTGCCCGAGGACAGGGACGCCCTCGTCTCCTTCGCCGACGAGCACCACCTGATGCTGCTGGAGGACGGCTCCCACGCCCACGGCGCCACCTGGAACGGCCAGCGCACCGGTACCTTCGGCGCCGCTGCGGCATTCAGCCTCAACGGGCCGAAGCCGCTGTCTGCCGGCGAAGGCGGGTTCGTGGCCACCGACGACAGCGAGCTGTACTACCGCGTCCTGCTGCACGGCCAGTACAACAAGCGGTGCCACCGCGAGATCCCGGCCAACCACCCGCTCGCACGCTTCGCCGTCACCGGCATGGGCCTGAAACTGCGCATCCACCCGCTCGCCGCAGCCCTCGCCCACGCCCAGCTGCCCCGCCTGGACGGCTACCTCGCCGGGCGCCAGGCCATCGCGGCCCGCATGTGCGCCGCCCTGGACGACGTGCCCGGCATCCGTGTGCCGCACGTGCCGGTCTCCGCGCGACCGTCCTGGTACGCCCTGCCCTTGCGGTACGAGCCGGCCGAGCTCGGCGGACTCCCGCTCCAGCGGTTCCTCGACGCCGTCCACGCCGAATGCGCCACCGAGGCGGACCAGCCCGGCTCCACCTGCCCGCTCGCCACCCATCCGTTGCTCCAGGACCCCGGGGCCCTGCTGCCCGGCTACGCTGACCGCCGGGGCCCCGTCCCCGGGGACTTCCCCGCCGCCGAGCACGTGCACGCAACGACCCTCAAGCTCCCCGTCTGGCACCGCGATGAGGACATCCCCCTCGTCGGCGCCTACACCCAGGCCATCGCCAAAGTCGCCGCCCACCACAAGGACCTCCTGTGATGCCAACCGTCGACACTGCCCTCCTCGAAGACCTCGCCCGAGCCGCCCAACGGGACGGCATCACCAAGACCGTCGTCGGCGCCGTCATCACTGACAGCGACGGCAAGGTCCTCCTGCTGCACCGTACGGCCGACGACTACCTCGGCGGGCTGTGGGAGCTGCCCTCCGGCGGCGTCGACGACGGCGAGAACCTGATCGAGGCCCTGCGGCGGGAAGTCGCCGAGGAGACCGGCCTGACGGTCACCGCCGTCGGCGACTACCTCGGCCACTTCGACTACCGCTCGGGCAGCGGACGCGCCACCCGCCAGTTCAACTTCACCGCAACCGTCACCACCACCGGTGACACGGTCAAGCTCACCGAGCACGACGCACACCTGTGGGCCGACCGCACCCAGCAGAACCGGGTCTCCGCCGCCGTCCAGGCAGTCCTCGGCACCTGGCGCAGCCAGGCGGCCTGACCGGCTCCCGAGCCCGAAGGGGGCCCCGGCCGCCGTCTCCACGGAGGACGGCCGGGGCCCGCCGTGCTGGTCATCAAGACCGGCAAGAATGCGGTCGTACGGATTAATCGCTGGCCCCGCGCTCCGTCGTCGGAAATGCTGCAGCTGTTCGGCAGCGGCGAGGCACGGAGCGAGGTTCAGTCATGAGTGAGGTACCCACGAGGCCGGCGGTGGGCAGCACCGTGACGGTCGTCCTGCGGAAGGCGGGCCGGACCAAGGTGCGGTATCCCGCTGTCGTCGCGTACGACGACGGCACGCACGTCGTCGTACGGGCGCCGTGGGCGGGGGCGGCGGCGCGGGACTTCGGCTTCGTGCGCTTCGAGGACGGCGATGTGTTCACCGAGCACTACTGGCGCGACCGCTGGTACGCCGTCAAGGAGGTGCGGAGCGCCGGCGGGGCGCTGAAGGGCTGGTACTGCGACGTCACCCGCCCGGCACGCGTCGGGCATGGCACGCTCGTCGTCGAGGACCTCGACCTGGACCTGTGGGTCTCGGCGGACGGCGCCACCGTACTGCGCCTGGACGAGGACGAGTTCGCCGACAGCGGCCTGGCCGAGCGCGATCCCCTCGCCGCCGGGGCGGCCCGCCGGGCACTGGACGACCTCGAGGTGCTGGCCCGCACGGGCGGCGGCTTCGGTGGCCTTCTCGCCGGGGCGTGACAGGCTGTCACCATGGCCGACTTCAGTAATCGCACGTCCGCACTCGACCTGATCCTGGCCGCCGTGGATCCCGGCAGCTGGCGCTGCTGGGACGCGCCCGTCGCGGTGACCACGGACGACGCGGGCTACCGGGCCGACCTGCTCGCCGCGCGGGAGCGGACGGGGCTCGACGAGTCCGTCGTCACCGGCGAGGGGCGGGTGGACGGGCGCCGGGTGGCCGTGGTGGCCTGCGAGTTCCGCTTTCTGGGCGGGTCGATCGGGGTCGCGGCGGGGGAGCGGCTGGTGCGGGCCGTGGAGCGGGCGACGGCCGAGCGGCTGCCGCTGCTGGCGGCGCCGGCCTCGGGCGGTACGCGGATGCAGGAGGGCACCATCGCCTTCCTGCAGATGGTGAAGGTCACCGCCGCGATCGCCGACCACAAGGCGGCCGGGCTGCCCTATCTCGTCCATCTGCGGCACCCCACCACCGGCGGTGTGCTCGCCTCGTGGGGATCGCTCGGTCATCTCACCGCCGCCGAGCCCGGTGCCCTCATCGGTTTCCTGGGGCCGCGGGTGCACGAGGCGCTGTACGGCGAGCAGTTCCCGGCGGGCGTTCAGGTCGCGGAGAACCTGCTGGCGAACGGCCTGGTGGACGCGGTGCTGCCGGCCGGGAGGCTGTCGGAGGTGGCGGCGCGGGCGCTGTCCGTGCTGTGCGCGGACGACGCCCCGGTCCCCGCGCCCGTGCCGGAATCCGCGCCTGGCGAACGCTCCGATGCACCCCCGGCCGAGGAATCGATTCGCCGCTCGCGCCGGCCCGACCGGCCCGGCGTGCGTGAACTCCTGCGCGCCGCTGCCACCGAGGTCACCCTCCTCAGTGGAACGGGCGCGGGGGAGCGCGATCCGGGGCTTCTGCTCGCGCTTGCGCGCCTCGACGGCACTCCGTGCGTCGTACTCGGCCACGATCGCGGCAGCCGCGTGGAGACGGCCGCGACGGGCGTGCCCGCCCACGGTCAGGCGCTGGGCCCTGCGGGGTTGCGGGCGGCCCGGCGGGGGATGCGGATCGCGGCGGAACTCGACCTTCCACTGCTCACCGTCGTGGACACGGCCGGGGCCGCGCTCTCGCGCGAGGCCGAGGAGGGCGGGCTCGCCGGGGAGATCGCCCGCTGCCTCGCCGACCTGGTGACTCTGCCCGCGCCGACCCTGTGTCTGCTGCTGGGCCAGGGGGCCGGCGGGGCGGCCCTCGCGCTGCTTCCGGCGGACCGGGTGGTGGCGGCGCGGCACGCCTGGCTCTCGCCGCTGCCGCCGGAGGGCGCGTCGGCGATTCTCTATCGCACGACGGACCGCGCCTATGAGATCGCCGGGCGTCAGGGAGTACGCTCCGCCGACCTCTTGGCGAACGGGATCGTGGACCGCATCGTAGAAGAGGAAGGCGACTTCCTTTCGAGTATCGGTCGTGTGATCGGAGCGGAAATGGCTGCTCTCAGGGCGCGTGACCAGCATGAACGGCGCGCGGGACGCCGTGCGCGCTACCGGCGCCTCGGTGGCGCGGGTGACATCTCTTCATAAAGAAATACGGTCATTGCGGGCATACGCCCAGGGGGAATTGACAGACTTAGGTTTGCCTAACCTAAGGTCGTCTCCGTGAACGTGACCGATGCCCGGCCTGTCCGGCCGCCCCGGCCCGCCGCCCCGCGGCCGGTGGCGGGCCGCGGGGTCCTGCTGCTCGCCGGCGGGCTCGCCCTGCTCGTCCTCTGCGCGGCGCTCAGCCTCGCCGCGGGCTCCCGTGCCGTGCCCCTGGACACGGTGTGGCACGCCCTGGCCGACGGGGACCGCAGCAGTGACGGCCTGGTCGTCACCGGCCTGCGCGTCCCGCGCACCGTGATCGGCCTGGTGGTAGGCGCCGCCCTCGGCGTCTCCGGCGCCGTCGCCCAGGGCATCACCCGCAACCCCCTGGCCTCGCCCGCCACGCTGGGCATCAACCATGGGGCCGGTTTCGCCGTGGTCGTCGCGAGTTACGCGCTGCACCTCTCGCACCCCGCCCAGTACCTGCCCTTCGCCTTCGGCGGTGCCGCGCTCGCCACCCTCGCGGTGCTCGCCCTCGCCCGCCGCGCGGGCGACCTGGACCCCGTACGGCTCGCACTCGGCGGCACCGTGCTCGACGCCGTGCTCATCTCCTGGACCTCCGCGGTGATGCTCACCAGCCACCGCACCCTGGACGAGGCCCGCTTCTGGCTGGCGGGCTCGCTCGCCGGGCGGCAGGCCGACATCCTGCTGCCCGTCGCCGTGCCGCTGGTCGCCGGCCTCGTCCTGGCCCTGGCCGTCTCCCCCGCCCTCAACGCCCTCGCGCTCGGCGACGACACCGCGCAGGCGCTCGGCGTCCCGGTCGCCAGGATCCGGGCCGCCGGGGGCATCGCCGTCATCCTGCTCGCCGCCTCCTCGGTCGCGGTCGCGGGCCCGCTCTCCTTCGTGGGCCTCGCCGCCCCCCACCTCGTACGCAAGGTCGTCGGAGCCGATCACCGCCGGCTGATCCCCGGCTGCCTGATCGCGGGCCCGCTGCTGCTGCTCGCCGCCGACATCGCCGGCCGGCTCGTGCTGCGACCCGTCGAACTCGAGGTCGGCATCGTGACCGCGCTGCTCGGCGCGCCCCTGCTGGCCTTCCTCGCCCGGAAGGTGGCGCGATGACCCCCGTCACCACCGTGCCGGCCGCCCGCCCGGCAGCCGGGAGCGCGCTCGGCCGGCAGCGCCGGCGGACCGCCCTGCTGAGCGCGGCCGCCGTGCTCCTGCTCATCGCACTGACGGCCGTCGGGCTCGGCACCGGTGAGGTCCATATCCCGCCGGTGGACGCCCTGCGGGCGCTGGTGGGCCTCGGTGACAGCGGCCAGGTGATGCTCATTCAGGAACTGCGTGCGCCCCGGGTGCTCGCCGCCGTCGCGGCGGGAGCCGGGCTGGCCGTCGCCGGAGCGATGCTGCAGCGCGTCGCGCGCAACCCGCTCGCCTCCCCGGACGTGGTCGGGGTGACCGGCGGCGCGTCCCTGGGCGCGGTGGCCGTCATCGCCTCGGGCGCGTCGGCCGCGCTGACCCCGCTCGCCGCGCTCGCCGGCGGACTGCTCGCGGCCGTACTCCTCGGACTGCTCGCCTGGAAGGGCGGGTTCACCGTCTCCCGGCTCGTTCTCGTCGGCCTCGCCGTGCAGTCCGGCCTCGCCGCCGCCGTGAACCTCCTCATCGTCCGGTTCCCCGCCGAACTCGCCTCCTCCGCCCTGCAGTGGACCACCGGCTCGGTGTACGGACGGAACTGGACCGAGGCCGGCGCCGGGGGAGGAGCGATCCTCGCCGGGCTCGCCCTCGCCCTGGGCGGCCACCGGCGGCTGGCGGTCCTCGACCTCGGCGACGACACCGCCGGCTCCCTCGGCCTGCCGCCCAGGGCCGCCCGGCTGCACCTGCTGCTCCTGGCCGTCGTGCTGGCCTCGGTCGCCGCCGCCCTCAGCGGGCCCGTCGGCTTCGTGGCCCTGGCCGTACCGCACATCGTGCGGTTCCTCGCCGGGCCGCCCACCGCCGGCACGCTCGCCCTGACCGCGCTGGCCGGAGCCGTCCTGCTGCTCGGCGCCGACCTCGTCGTCCTGCACGTCCTGCCCGTGCACGGGCTGCCCGTCGGCGTCGTCACCGCCACGCTCGGGGCGCCCTGGCTGCTCGTACTGATGCTGCGTCATATGAAGCCCAACGCTGGGAGTGCCACCCGATGAGCGCGACGACGAACGCCGGCCAGTTGGCGACCCACGGCCTGAGGCTCGGCTACGGCGGCACCGTCGTCGTCGACGGCGTCGACCTGACGCTCCCCGGCGGCGCCGTCACCGCCGTCGTCGGCCCCAACGCCTGCGGCAAGTCCACCCTGCTGCGCGGCATGGCCCGGCTGCTGGCCCCCACCGCGGGCACCGTCACCCTCGACGGCAGCGACATCCACCGGATGTCCGCCCGCGCACTGGCCCGCCGCATGGGCCTGCTCCCGCAGCAGGCCGTCGCCCCCGACGGCATCACCGTCGAAGCGCTCGTACGCCTGGGCCGCTACCCCCACCAGCGGATGCTCTCGCCCTGGTCGAAGGCCGACCGGGCCGCCGTGGAGGAGGCCCTCGCGCGCACCGGCACCGACGCGCTGCGCGACCGGGCCGTCGACGAGCTCTCCGGCGGCCAGCGCCAGCGTGCCTGGATCGCCCTCGCCCTCGCCCAGGACACGCCGCTGCTGCTCCTGGACGAGCCCACCACCTTCCTCGACCTGCGCCACCAGCTCGATGTGCTCGACCTGGTCGAGGAGTTGAACGCCGAGGCCGGACGGACCGTCGTGATGGTCCTGCACGACCTCGGCCAGGCCGCCCGCTACGCCGACCACCTGGTCGTCATGTGCGACGGCCGCCCGGCCGCGGCCGGCCCGCCGGCGGAGGTCCTCACCGCCGAACTCGTCGAGAAGGTCTTCGGGGTGGAGTGCCGGGTCGTCCCCGACCCCGAGACCGGCACCCCGCTGGTCGTGCCCCGCGCCCGCTGCCGCAGACGTGTGGCGCCCGCAGCCTCCTGACTGCCCGCAGCCTCCTGACACCCCCCACATCCGCAACCGCTCGAGAGGGAACCCCACCATGACCATGCTCCGGCCAGCCGTACACCGCATGCGCAGAGTGTCCGCCGCGCTCCTCACCGTGATCATCGGTGCGGCCGCGCTCACCGCGTGCGGCGACGACAAGAAGACGGACGACGCCGCGCCCGCCGCCGGCGCCGGTTTCCCGCGCTCGGTCAAGCACGCCATGGGCACGACGGAGATCACCAGGAAGCCGCAGCGTGTCGTCGTCCTGGACACCGGTGAACTGGACGACGTGACCATGCTGGGCATCGAGCCGGTCGGCGCGGTCTCCCCCCACATGAAGACCGAGGGCGGCTTCCCCGCCTACCTCTCGGCCAAGGTGAAGAACACCAAGGACGTGGGCCCCATGGCGGAGCCCAACATCGAGCGCATCATGGCGCTCAAGCCCGACCTGATCCTGTCCTCCAAGGTCCGCCACGCCAAGGTCTACGACAAGCTCAAGGGCATCGCCCCCACCGTCTTCACCGAGACCACCGGTGCCCCCTGGAAGGAGAACCTGAAGGTCCACGCCCAGGCGCTGGGCCTGGAGAAGGAGGCGCAGGCGGCCATGGACGCGTACGAGAAGCGCGCCGTGGCGCTGGGCGAGGAGATCAAGAAGAAGAACGACGGCAAGGCGCCGACCGCGTCCGTCGTCCGCTTCGTCGCCGGCCCCACCCGCCTCTACCAGAAGCAGTCCTTCAGCGGCATCGTCCTGAGCGACATCGGCCTGCGCCGCCCCGCGTCCCAGGACGTCGACAAGCCCATGCTCGAGGTCTCCCCGGAGCAGATCGACAAGGCCGACGCCGACCTGGTCTTCGTGACCGTCGCCGACGACCCGAAGAAGACCCAGCAGGGCGCCGTCCAGGACAACCCGCTGTGGAAGGGCCTGGGCGCCGTCAAGAACGACAAGGTCTTCCAGGTGCCCGACGAGACGTGGATGTCCGGCATCGGCATCCAGGCCGCCAACCGCGTCGTCGACGACATCGCCAAGGCCGCCGGCGTCCCCACCCCCAAGTAACCGCCTCAGGTGACCGCCCGCGAGTGACCGCCCCAGGTGACCGCCCGCAAGTAACCACCCCCCAGTGACCGCCCCCAAGTAACCGCCTAACCGCCCCAAGTACCCCCCCCGCAAGCAACGGAACCCGGGTAACCGCCCCCCCAGCAACGAGGCCCGGGTAACCGCCCCCACGCAGCCCGGCTCCCGGGCGCCCCCGCACCACACCCCGCCAGACCCTCCTCCCCACCGTTCCGCCGGGCCGCGTGTGCGGCGCGGCCCGGCGGAACACCCCCACCCACACCCCTGCCCTACCGAAAGGTGCCCCCGTGCGGCTGCATCTTCTCGCGCTCAATCCGACCGACTCCGTCACCGAGGGCTTCCTGCCCGCCGCCGCCCGGCTCGGCCTGGCCGTCACCCTCCTCACCGACCAGCCCGAAGCGCACCGGCGCGCCTACGAACGCCATGTCGCCGAGGGCGGCGACCCCCTGCCCGAACTGGCCGTCACCCCCTGCGACGTACGTGACTTCCGCGAGGTCATAGCGCGGATCGCCGCCCTCGGCGCGCCGGACGCGGTGTTCACCAACAGCGACCACCTGCAGACCCAGGCAGCCCTGGCCGCCGACTACTTCGGCCTGCCCGGCAAGGACTGGCGCGCCGCCCTGCGCGCCAAGAACAAGGCCCAGCTGCGCCGCAGCCTCGCCGAGGCCGGGCTGGACACCGTCCGGTCCGCCGAGCTCGCCTCCGGCGAGGAACCGGCCGCGCTCACCGACGGCCGCCTCGACGGCATGCCCTTCCCCTGCGTGGTCAAGCCCCGCGAGGGCGTGGCCAGCGAGGACGTCGTCCTGGCCGGCAGCGCGGGCGAACTGGCCGACCGCTGCCGCGAGATCAGGTCACGGCGGCCCGATGCCGCCCTGGTCGTCGAGGAGTACCTGGAGGGGGAGCTCCACACCCTGGAGACCCTCGGCGACGGCACCACCCTGCACGCCTTCGCCGCCTTCCGCACCGAGCTCTCCCCGCTGCCGTACTTCATCGAGGAGCGCCTCGACCTCCTGCCCGCCCTGCCGCAGCCCCACAGCGAGCAGGTCATCGCCCAGCTGGAGGCGCTCGGCATCGGCTTCGGCATCTGCCACACCGAGTACGTGGCCCAGGGCGACCGCGCCCGCATCATCGAGGTCAACTACCGGGCCATCGGCGACCAGTGCGACCTCGTCCTGGCGCAGCTGCTGGACATCCCGCTCTTCGAACACACCCTGCGCACCCATCTCGGCGAGCCGCTTCCGGCCGATCTCGGTGGGCGCACGGACGGCCGGGTACGTATGGAGTACGTGTGCGCCGAGCGCGGCGGCACCCTCAAGGCCGCGCCCGGGGCGAGCGACACCGAGCGCGACGGCGTCCGGCTGGTCTACCGGCCGATGCGCGAGCCCGGCGAGGAACACCCGCTCCACCGCACGAACCGCGACTACCTGGGGGTGTTGCGGGCGACCGGTACCGACCAGGACCGGATCGACCGTGCCGTCGCGGAATTCCTGGCTGCCCAGCGATGGGAGATCGTCTCATGAGCGCGGCTGCGACGGCGGTGACGGAGGCGACGGAGCACGACGTGGTGGAGGACGAGCTCCTCGGCAGGGTGCTCAGCACCCTGCTGCGCGAGGACGCTTATCAGCTGCGCAGCAAGGCGATCGCCGAGCGGCGCCCCGACGGCGACTGGCTCCGGCTCCCCGTCACCGAGGAAACGTTGTTGCTGCCGGTCGGCCCCGAGGGCTTCCAGTGCGAGGTCCAGGCCCGCGAGCCCGTCCTGGAGACGGCTGCCGGGCCGGTGCGGGGTCTGCGGCCGGTGCTCGCCCGGCTGCGCGGTGCCGCGGCCCCCGAGGACCGGGCCGGGTTCGACGCCTTCCTCGCCGAGTGCGACGAGGCACTCGCCGCCATGCGGCTGCACGGCCGGGTGCGCGAGGACGTCGTCGGGCACCTGGCCGCGACGTACGGACGCTCCACGGCCGGGTGGACCGGGTTGCGCGGCTCGCTGGCCTACGACACCCTCGCCGCCTTCCGCGACCACCCCGTCTACCCCACCGGCCGCGCCCGCGCCGGCCTGAGCGAGGACGAACTGCGCGCGTATGCCCCCGAGTTCCACCCCTCCTTCCCGCTGCGCTGGCTCGCCCTCCCGCACGACGCCGTCACCGGTGAACGCGCCGAGCTGCCGCACTGGTGGCCCACCCCCGCAGCCCTGGGCCTGCCCCGCCTGGACGCCACCCACCTGGCGCTGCCCGTCCACCCCCTGACCGCGGGCGCCCCGCTCACCGAGGCCCTGCGCGCCACCGGTCTGACCGGCTCCGCGCACCTGGCCGAGAAGCCCTGGCTGGAGGTGACCCCGACCCTGTCGACCCGTACCGTCGCGGTCGCCGACGACCCGGCGGTCCACCTCAAGCTCCCGCTCGCCACCGCCACCCTGGGCGCGCGCAACCGGCGGACCATCAAGCCCGGCACCCTGCTGGACGGGGAGGTCGGCCAGCGGCTGCTCGAAGAGATCATCGTCCGCGAGCCGCGCTTCGCCGGCACCGTGCTCCTGGCCGACGAACGCACCCACCTCGGGGCCGGCCACGAACTCCTCGCGGCCCTCGTGCGCCGCTACCCGGCCGGACTGCAGGACGCGCACGTCGTGACCGTCGCCGGGCTGCTGGCCCGCACCCCCGACGGCCGTCTCGTCGCCGACGCGCTCGCCGAGCGCTACTACGGCGGCTCGCTCGTCGCCTTCGTCGACGCCTACCTGACGCTGCTGCTGGACTGGCACACCACCCTCTTCTCCTACGGCACGGCCCTGGAGTCCCACCAGCAGAACACCTCGGTCGTCCTCGACGAGCTCGACGGCCGGCCCCGGCTGCGGCTGCTGCTGAAGGACAACGACGGGCCGCGCGTGCACGCCGTGCGCCTGGCGGCCCGCATCGGCGGCGAGGCCGCGGACCTGCTGGGCTTCGACGACCGGCGCATCCTCGTGGCGGGCGACGGCCCCGTCGCCGACGTCTTCGCGACCATCACCGTCCACCTGTGCGCGGGCGCCCTCGCCTTCGAGCTGGCCCGCCTGGGCCGGGGGCCGCTCGACGGGTGGCTGCGGCAGCTGCGCGACCGGCTCGCCGAGGCCACGGCCCGCCTCACCCCGGGCCCGGCCGCCGTGCTGCGGGCCCGTGTCCTCGACGCCGGCCGGCTACCAGTCAAGGCCATGATCACCGCGGGCACCCTGCTCACCAAGGAGCGCTCCGGCGCCGCCGACATCAACAAGCACTACGTCACCGGGCCCAACTACCTCCGGGAGGGCGTCCGGTGACCGCCGTGCTGGACCGTGCCCGGCAGCGAGCGCCCGCCACCCTGCACACCCGGCAGATCCACGCGGTGGCCGCCTGCTACTTCGTCGCCTCGTTCGCCGCCCTGGGCCTGCCCCCCTACCTCACCGCCATCCTGCCCTCGCTGGGCGACCGCGAGGGCAGGTGGGCCGGGCTGCTGTACATCGTGCCGACCGTGTTCGGCGCCGCCGGCGCACCCCTGTGGGGGCGGCTCGCCGACCGGTACGGCCGCAAGCGCCTGCTGCTGCGGGCCCAGCTCGGCCTCGCTGTCTCCTTCCTGCTCGCCGGCTGGGCGGACAGCCTGCCCGCCTTTGCCGCCGCCCTCGTCCTGCAGGGAATCCTCGGCGGCACCTTCGCCGCCTCCAACGGCTACCTCGCCGCCGCCCTCGACGGGCAGCGCCTGTCCTGGGCGCTGACCCTGATGCAGGGCGCCGCCCGGCTCGCCCTCGTCGCCGCGCCGGTCGTGGTGGGCTCGCTCTCGCCGTGGGTCTCCCCGCACCGCCAGTACGCGCTGCTCGCCGTGCTGCCGCTGGCCGCCGCCGTGATGCTGGCCGCGCTTCCCGAGCCGCCGCGCGCCGAGGAGCCCGTGCCGGACGACGGGAGCGGCGAGGAGCCGCGGGGGGAGGGTGGCGGCTCACTGCGCACCCTCTACGTCCTGGAGTTCACCTTCGTCCTCGCCACCGTCATCTCCTACCCGTACCTGATCACCCTGGTCGAAGGGCGGCTGCCCGGGCTCGGCTCCGCCGTCAGCGGGCTGCTGTTCGCCCTCCCGCACGTGTGCTACCCGCTGCTGGCCAAGCCCGTGCACACCTTCGCAGCGCCCCGCCCGCGCCTGGCGGCCGTGACCGGCTTCGCCCTGGTGGCCGTGGCCCTCGCCGGGCACTGGGGCGCCACCTCCCTGGCCTCCTTCGTCGTGCTGCGGCTGCTCCTCGGCGCGGGCATGACGCTGGGGCTGGTGAGCCTGTCCGCGCTCGCCGCCGACGCCTGCCGGGGCCGCAGACCCGGCCGGCTGTTCGGGTCCCTGGAGCTCATATCCAAGGCCGGGGCCGTCGTCGCCGGAGCGGTCGCCGCCGCCTCCAACGACGTCTGGGGCCCGGCCGCCCCCATCGTCGCAGGATCCGCCGTCGCAGCCCTGACGGCGCTCGTCAGCACGTCTACCCTCCTCCGCTGGAGTCGCTGAAATGTCCTCAGCCCCCGCTGCCTCCTCAGCCCCCGCCGCCCCTTCCACGGCCGTACTGCCCTCCGCCGTCGCCGGCACCGTCACCGCCGACCACGTGGTCGCCCACACCCTGCTGAACTGCCTGCTCCGCGAGGTCTCCGGGCCCGAGCACCAGACCGCCGTCACCGACGGGCACCTGCTGCTGCGCCTGCCCCGCAGCGGCACCCTGCTCCGCGTCCGGCTGCGCCGCGCCTCCCTGATCGGCGCCCACCGCTTCACCGGTCCCGTCACCGAACAGCGCGACGGCGCCTGGTCCGAGCTGTCCTGGCAGGGCCTCGCCGAGTACATCCACCGCGAGCTCGAACTGCGCACCGGCGTCCGCAACGACGAGTTCCTCGGCCAGGTCGCCTCCAGCCACGCCGGCGTCGGCGCCGCCCTGGCCGCCCGGCAGCCGGAGGGGCAGGACGAACCGGCCGCGCCCGCCGACCGTTACATGGACTCCGAGCAGTCCCTGCTCTTCGGCCACCGCTTCCACCCCACCCCCAAGGCCCGCACCGGCGCCCCCGAGGACTGGAACCGCTACGCCCCCGAGGCCCGCGCCCGCTTCGCCCTGCGCCACCTGGCCGTCCGCCGTGAGTACGTGCGGGAGGAGTCCGCCACCGCGGCCGCCACGGCCGCCTTCGACCGGCAGGGCGGCGTCCCCGAGGGCTATGTGCTGCTGCCCGCGCACCCCTGGCAGTACGGCATGCTCCGCGACCACCCCGTCCTGCGGTCGGCCCTCGGGCGGGGCGACGTCCTCGACCTCGGGCCGCGCGGCGCCGAGTTCGGCCCGACCGCCTCCGTGCGCACCCTCTACGACGGCCGGGACTTCCTGAAGTTCAGCCTGAACGTGCGGATCACCAACTGCCTGCGCAAGAACGCCGAGTACGAGCTGACGGGCGCCGTCGCCCTGACCCGGCTCCTGGAACCGGTCGCCGCCGACCTGGCCGCCCGCTTCCCCGGCACCGAGCTGCTGCGCGAGCCCGCCTACCGCACCCTGGACCTGGGCAGCCGCGAACTGGCCGAGGGCTTCGGCGTCATCTTCCGCGAGGGCCTGGGCGCCCGGCTCGCGCCCGGCCTGACGGCCCTGCTGGCCGCGGCCGTCGCCGACGAGTACCCCACCGGCCCGGCCCAGGTCTCCCGGCTCCTGGCGGGCACCGGCCCCCAGGCGGCCCTCACCTGGTGGGACGCCTACCTGAACCTGCTCGTCCCCCCGGTGCTGGCCGCCTACTTCGACCACGGCGTCGTCCTCGAACCCCACCTGCAGAACGTCGTCGTCGGCGTCGACGCGGAGGGCATGCCCCGGCAGGTCCTCCTGCGCGACCTGGAGGGCACCAAGCTGCTCCCCGGGCACCACGCGGCCGCCCTCGCCGCGCTCCCCGGCGACGTGGCCCGCCCCATGACGTACGACCGCGAGCGCGGCTGGGACCGCGTCGTGTACTGCCTGCTCGTCAACCACCTCGCCGAGGTGCTCGCCGCGCTCGCCGACCGCCACCCCCACCTCGAGCCCGAACTGTGGTCGGCCGTCCGCCGGGTGCTGGCCGCACGGGCCGCCGCCCACGGCAACCCGCCGCTGCTGCGCGCCCTGGTCGCCGGGGTGCCCCTGCCCGCCAAGGCCAATCTGCTGACCCGCTGGGAGCGCAAGGCCGACCGGCACGCCGGATACGCCCGCATCGGCTCGCCGCTGGTGTCGGACCTGCTCACCGTGCTGGCGGACGACCCTGCGGAGTCCCCGGCCGAACCCTGGAGCACCACGCTGTGATCACCCCCCGTGTCGCCGCCCACGCCGCCCGGCTGCCGGCCGGCGAACTCCCCGCCTACGTCCACGACCTCACCGCCCTGGACGAGCACGCCCGCGGCATACGGGCCGCCCTGCCGGAGAGCGTCGAGCTGTACTACGCCGCCAAGGCCAACCCCGCCCCCGAGCTCCTCAGGGCACTCGCCCCGCACATCAGCGGTTACGAGGTCTCCTCCGGCGGCGAGCTGGCCCACGTCCGCAAGGCCGTGCCCGGCCTCCCGCTCGCCTTCGGCGGGCCCGGCAAGACCGAGGCCGAGCTGCGGCTGGCCCTCGAACTGGGCGTCGAGCGCTTTCACGTGGAGAGCGAGCAGGAGCTGCGGATCCTGGCCGGCCTCGCCGACGAACGGCCCGGCGACTCCCCCGTGGACCTGCTGCTGCGCGTCAACCTCCCCGTCGGGGACGGTGACCTGGGCGGCGCGGCGCTGGCCATGGGCGGCCGCCCCAGCCCGTTCGGGCTCGACCCGCGCCGCGCCGAGGCCTGCCTGCCGCTGCTGCGGGGGCGCCGGCTGCGGCTGCGCGGCATCCACGCCCACCTGGCCAGTGGCCTGGACGCGGCCGCCCAGCTGGCCGTCGCCACCCGCGTCACCGAGTGGGCCCGGGATCTGGACGAGCGGCACGGTCTCGGCCTGAGCGAGGTCAACGTGGGCGGCGGCATGGCCGTCGACTACGGCCGGCCGCACACCCGCTTCGACTGGGCCGCGTACGGCAAGGGCCTCGGCGAACTCGCCGAGCGCCACCCCGGCTTCACCCTGCGCATCGAACCGGGCAGGGCGCTCACCGTCCACGCGGGCTGGTACGTCACCGAGGTCCTGGACCTCAAGCACAGTCACGGCCAGGCCTTCGCGGTCCTGCGCGGCGGCACCCACCACATGCGCACCCCCGCAGCCAAGGGCCACGACCACCCCTTCACAGTGCTGCCCGTCGAGGAGTGGGAGCGGCCTTGGCCGCGCCCGGCCGCCCTGGACGAGCCGGTGACCCTCAGCGGGCAGCTGTGCACGCCGAAGGACATGCTCGCGAGCCGGGTCCCGGTGGCGGAGCTGCGGGTGGGGGACCGCATCGCGTTCACCATGGCCGGCGCCTACGCGTGGAACATCTCGCATCACGAGTTCCTGATGCACCCGGCGCCGACCTTCCACTTCCTGGGCTGAGGACGGCCGGATCCTCACGGCGGCCCTGGCGAAAGTAGATGTTGGATGCATCTATGCGGGTGTGACGTCGCAGCCGCGGTCCGCCGGAGACGGCCGGCCGGACCGCGGCGCAGCGGCGCATGCGCGAGACCGGCCACCTCCACCTGACCCGCTTCGTGCGGATGCTCCTCGACCGCACGGACCGGGCCGGCATGGCCGTCGGCCTGGAGGCCCGCGTGCCCTTCTGCGCCACCGTCGCGCAGGCGCTCGCGGAGGACGCGGGCGACTCCTTCCGTGCCGCCACGGAAGTGGTCCTGGGTCTCGACATCCGGCTGCGGGGTACGGCGCGGGGCCGGAGCTCTGGCGCACAATGGCGGTATGGCTTTGCAGATGACCGTCGACCCGGGCGCCGCCGAACCCCCCTACGAGCAGATCCGCGCCCGCATCGCCGAGCGCGCACGCTCGGGTGCGCTCCCGGTGGGCTACAAGCTGCCGACCGTACGCGGCTTCGCCGAGGAACTGGGCCTCGCCGCCAACACCGTGGCCAAGGCCTACCGGGCGCTGGAAGCGGACGGCGTCATCGAGACGCGCGGCCGCAACGGCACGTTCATCGCGGCTCCGGGCGACACGGCCGACCGCGAGGCGGCCGCGGCGGCGGCCGCCTATGCGCAGCGTGCGCACCGTCTGGGCCTGGACGCCGGTGCGGCGCTGGCCGCGGTGCAGGACGCCTTGCGGGTGGCGTACGGGGACTGAACTTGCCCCTGGCCCGCCCTCTCACCGTCTCTTGTCCTCAATCGCCGGACGGGCTGAATTTCAGCCCGTCCGGGGGTACCTCCCAGCGGTAGCTGGGGGAGATTGAGGACCGGGGTCCGGGGCGGAGCCCCGGCTACAGGTACAACCCCGCATCCGCTCCCTCATGCGGCTGCGCCGGCACCGACGCCGGTCCCACGCCCCGCCGCAACGCGAAGAGTTCCGCCAACGTCGCCCCCGAGCGCCCCACGCCCTCCTCGCGGCCCAGCCACCCCACCGCCTCCGTCCGGGTCAGCGGCCCCACCTCGATCCGGGCCAGGCACCGCCCCGGACGCACCACCGCGGGATGCAGCCGCTCCAGGTCCTCGTTGGTGGTGACGCCCACCAGGACGTTGCGGCCCTGCCCCAGCAGCCCGTCCGTCAGGTTCAGCAGGCGCGACAGCGCCTGGCCGGCCGCGTGCCGCGCCTCGCCGCGGATCAGTTCGTCGCAGTCCTCCAGGAGCAGCAGCCGCCAGCGGCCCTTCGCCGACCCGTCGTCCTCGCCGATCGCGATGTCCATCAGATAGCCCACGTCGTTCAGCAGCCGCTCGGGGTCCAGCACGCAGTCCACCTGGCACCAGTCGCGCCACGAGCGGGCCAGCGTCCGCAGCGCGGAGGTCTTGCCCGTGCCCGGCGGGCCGTGCAGGAGCAGCAGCCGGCCCGCGATGTCGTCGGGGGTGACCTTCATCAGCCGGCCCATCGCATCGGCCACCGGAGCCGTGTAGTTGGCCCGGACCTCGTCCCAGGTGCCGGCGGAGATCTGCCGGGTGGTGCGGTGCGGGCCGCGCCGGGGGGAGAGGTACCAGAAGCCCATGGTGACGTGCTCGGGCTGCGGTTCGGGGTCGTCCTCCGCGCCCTCCACCGCCTGCTCCAGCACCGTCCTTGCCAGCTCGTCGCTGACGGCCGTCACCGTCACGTCCGCGCTGCGGTTCCAGCGCGCCGCCAGCAGTGACCAGCCCTCGCCCTCGGCGAGGAGCACCCGGCGGTCGTCGTCGCGCGCCGAGCGCACCACCCGTGCCTCGGGCGGCAGCAGCGAGGCGCCGGAGCGCACGCGCTCCACGGAGTGGCCCCGGGCGTAAGGCTGGTCGCCACGCGTGAAGGGGCCGAGGAAGAGGGCGTCGATGACGTCGGCCGGAGCGTCGCTGTCCACGTTGAGCCGGACGAGCGGGGACGGTGGGCGGTCGGCACTCGTGTCGGCACACATGCCGCCCATGATCCGGCACGGATCGCCCCGGCGCACCCGGGTTTTCCCCGTTTCCGACCCCGTTGGCCCAGAAGCCGCCGCACGCCCTTTCCACCCCGGTTACCCTTGCCGTGATGCGACGTCATGGGCGAGGCCGGACGCTGCCGCGGGTCACGTGGTGGCCCTCGCGGCCGTCACGACGGCGCCTGATCCTGCTGATCACGGCCGCGGTCCTCACCCTCGCGGCGCTGGTCACCGTCTCCGTCGAGGCCTGGCGTTCGCGGGACGACGCCGGCCGGCCCGGCGCCGCCGCGGCCGCGGCCGCCATAGGCTGGGGCTTCACCCACACCCAGTACAGCGCCGACCTCGGCCAGGACGCGTCCCGCAGGAACGCCGCGAAGACCCTCTCCGGCGTTCGGCTGCCGCAGAACCAGCACATCATGGGCTGGGGCGCCGACAACCCCGAGCCCCGGCCGGGCGCGTACAACTTCACCGACCTCGACCGGCGCGTCGCGCTGATGCGCAGCACCGGCACCACGCCCGTCCTGACCCTGTGCTGCGCCCCCGACTGGATGAAGGGCGGGGACGAGCGGACGGACTGGTCGCAGAAGTCCCTGGAGACCGCCCCCGACCGGGCGCACTACAAGGACTTCGCCAGGCTCGCCGGGGTCATCGCCAAGCGCTATCCGGACATACGCCACTTCATCGTCTGGAACGAGTTCAAGGGCTTCTACGACGAATCCAGGAACCGCTGGGACTACGAGGGGTACACCGAGCTGTACAACCTCGTCTACAAGGAGCTGAAGAAGCGGAACAAGCACGCCCTGGTCGGCGGGCCGTACGTCGTCATGGACAGCGAGGCCCCCGGGACCGACACCAACGCCTCCCGGGTGAGCGGCCCCTGGGGAGCGGTGGATCAGCGTGCCGTCGACGCCGTGGAGTACTGGGACCAGCACAAGGAAGGGGCGGACTTCGTCGTCGTCGACGGCGCCAGCTACACCCGCACGGGCAGCCGGCCCGTCCCTGACGAGTTCGCGGCCACCCGCAAGTTCGCCGACGTCACCACCTGGCTGAGGAAGGCCACGGACCTGCCGGTGTGGTGGGCCGAGTGGTACGTCGAGCCCGCCGACGGGGCCGACAGCCGCAGGACGTGGACCGAACCCCACCGCGTCGCCGTCCAGGCCAGTGCCATGATGCACCTGGCCGAGTCGGGTGCGGCGGGTGCGTTCTACTGGAACCCCGAGGAAAAGGGCAGCGACTGCCCCGGCTGTCTGTGGCGCAGTACCGAACTCGCCGACGGCGGAGGGCGGTTGCCCATGCTGGACCTGCTGACGCGGTTCGCCGGCGCCTTCCCGCCGGGCACGGCCTTCCGCGAGGCCGACGTGGGCGAGGAGGACCGTTCGCGGATCCGGGTGCTCGCGTCCGGCACGTCGGTCCTGGTCGTCAACACCCAGGACAAGCCGATCACCGTGCGGGTCGACGGCCGTACGGTCGAGCTCGGGGCGTACGGGATCCGCTGGCTCTGACGGCGCACAGGTGACCGGGGAATCATCCGTCCGGGGCTTGTCACGGCGGTTGTCATTCCACCCCGGTCGCCGCAAGACTTCCAGCGGCGTCACCCGAAAGTGAAAGGAAGACCGCTGTGCCCGAGAACGCGAGTCAGGCCTTGGTCATCGTCGACGCGGAAGAGAACTACTACGTCCTGCCCCGGGAAGCCGTCGAGACGGCGAAGGCCGCGCCCGGTGCCAAGGCTGCCATCGAGGCACACCTGAGAGAGCAGATCAAGGTACCGCTGGCCGACGGCTACTGCTTCGCCGGCATGCTGGACCTGCCGGCCGGGGACGAGCTGGCCCACTACACCACCGAGGCCTCCTGGCCGGTCGCGACCACGTCCTGATCATGGCGCCCCTCCTGCTCCGGAGCGCCGTGACCCGGGCCGAACAGCGCTCCTTCGCCGCCCACGGCCACGTCCGCCTCCCCGGACTGTGGGAGCGTGCGCTGGCCGAGCGCATCGCGGCGGAGGGCCGAGAGCGGCGCGCGGTGGCCGAGATCCCGCGGCGCGGGCCGCGCACCCCCGTCACGGCCCGGCGCCTGCCCCGGCGCGGTACCCCCGCCGCGAGCGGCCCGCTGCTGGCCCGGGTCCATCTGTCGCTGACCGGCACGGCCCGGGCGCTCACCGGACGCCTGGTGGTGCCGACCTTCGCCGCCTACGGCTACTACCAGGACGACGACGAGGTCTTCCTCCACATCGACACCGAACAGTGCGATCTGACCCTGCTCACCACCGTGTTCGGCGACGTGGGTCCGCTCCATGTCCACCCCCGGCTGATCGGCAGCACCATGGAGCGGCTCGGCGAGCTGGAGAGCGATCCCGGCTGGGACCGCTGCGGCGGCACCCGCGTCACCTATCCGAGGACGGGCGTCACCGCTCTGAACGGCCATGTCCTGCCGCATCACCGGCCCCGGCGCCCGGCGCCCGGCCTGCACGCGGTCGCGGCACTGTGCTACCGGTCCCTGTTCTGAACCGCCCCTACGACATCGTCGCCAGCCGCCACACCAACGACCCCAGCACCACGGCCAGCAACGGCAACGAGAACCAGAAGGAGCTCTGCAGCCACCTCAGCTGCCGCACCCCCGGCCGTACCCCCACCCGCACCAGCTCCCGCGCCGCCAGCAGCACCAGCAGTACCGCTGCCGCGAGGGCGCCGGCCACCGACACCGGCGTCCACGTCACCCGCGGCCCGGCCGGGCCCGGCCGGGGCTCCGGCGCGCTGCCGGCCGGCCGGTCCGTCAGCTCGTACAGCACCGCGTCGTCATTGGTCAGCGCCCGGCGCAGCTCGGGCCGCCGGTCCAGTGAGTGCCGCAGCCGCTGACCCCAGTCGGGGGCGTAGCCCGCGCTCAGCTCCAGATAGACGGACTGCCCGCGGTTGACCATCAGATAGGCGTTGGGCCCGGCCTCGCGCAGGGCCGCCACCAGGGCGGGCACCTCGCCCGGATCGCGCGGGGCGAGCGCGGGCTGGTACAGCACGCGCTCCATGTCGCGGGCGCCCCACGGTATGGCGGGCGTGATGTCGCTCGCGGTGTCGCTGCTCAGCCACAGCAGCCGTACCGTCGGCCGGTCGTGCCGGTAGACGTAGTCCATGGCCGCGACCTCGCCGGAGCGGACGCGCTCGAAGGGTTCGTTGCCCCAGCGGGCCACCAGGAAGCCCAGCACCAGGACCAGTCCGGCCAGCAGCGCCGCCAGCGGCCCCTTGTACGCGCGGGCCCGCCCGGCGTGCGGGCGGGGGAAGAGCGCGAGCGCGCCGAGGGTGCAGGCGCCCGGCAGGGCGAAGAGGAAGACGCGCAGGGCCACCTCGCCGCCGTAGGACTGCATCCCGAAGGCGAGGAACGGCACACAGGCCAGGACCGGCAGCGCGACGTCGCCGAGCCCGGCCCTGCGCCGCCGCCACCAGCCCACGGCGGCGCAGGCCAGCACGCCGCCCGCGAGCGCGACCCGGACGTAGAGCACCGTCTTGTGCGTGCTGCTGCCGCCCTCGATGCGGCCCGACACGGACGAGGAGACGTTGCCGCCCAGCGAGCCCAGCCCGCCGAAGAGTTCGTCGAAGTGCCCCGACCAGTACGGCTCGGCCAGGAACCCCACCCACACCGCCAGCAGCACCGCGCACAGCAGGGGCAGCCCGGTCGGCGTCAGCCGCCGCACCAGGACCAGGGCGGTGACGATGCCGAGCATGACGAACGGGGTCAGCTGGTGGCTGGCGACCGAAGCCGCGAACAGGATGATCACCAGCGCCAGCAGGACCGCCCGCGTGCCGCGGCCGGCGGGCGCGACCTCCTGTTCGCCGGGCAGCAGCCTGCCGCGCAACTGCCCGGGCCAGCGGAACCACACCAGCAGGACGGCCACGAACAGGAGGTAGAAGAGGTAGTTGAGCGACTGGGGGGAGAAGTAGTCCTGCCCGACCCAGCCGCACAGTGCGAACAGCCATAGCGCCGTCCACTTCGCCCGCCAGCTCGCCCGTACCGCCCGCATCAGCAGCAACAGGGGTGCCAGGCACAGCAGCTGGACGGTCAGCGGCCACCAGCGCAGCACCTCGGTGAGGTCCGCCACGCCACAGGCGCGCGCCGCGAACGCGGCGAGGGCGAAGAAACCCGGCCAGCTCCAGCGCGCGTCGAGGTCGGGCGCGGCCGAGCCGGTGCGGTCGAGGTAGTCCAGGAACCCCAGGTGCTGCCAGGCCGTGGCGAAGCGCGGCCGGTCCTCCAGCAGCGCGGGCACGGCGTGCAGCGACACCACGGTCGCCAGCAGCACCGCGGCCAGCAGCCACCGGCGCGGCCGGTCCAGCCACAGCGCGGCCGCGAACGACGCCACCAGCAGCCCGGCCCCCAGCAGCGTCGCCACCGGCAGGACGGACACCAGCCCGAACCCGCCCATGCCGTCCAGGTCCACCTCGCCCACGGCCTTCAGCGGCACCCAGTACAGCGCCAGCGCCCCGGTCAGCAGCAGCCAGACCGCGGCCTGCGGCGTAGACCACCGGCGGAGGGTGCCGGGCGCGGCGGGCACCGGCGGCGCCGGGGGCGGCTGCGCCGCGGCGGGAGCGGGCCGCACATCGGGGCGGCGCTCCAGGTGGTCGATGTCCAGCCGCACCCCCAGCGGGATGGTGTCCGCGTCGAGGGCCGGCCGCAGCGCCCAGCGCTTGCCCAGCGAGCGGGGCTCGCGCTCCTTGACGCCGTCGTCCCGCCGGTCCCCGTGGACGGCCAGGTCGGCGAGGTCCCCGTCGGGCGGTGTCTGTGCGTCACCGGGCACCGCCGGCCGGGCCGCCTTGAGCACGCCCCGCAGCTTCACCGCCGCAATGGCGGAGATCACCGTCAGGCTGCAGATCTCCGCGACACCCGCACCCATGAGCCCCATCCGGGGGAGCAGCACCAACGTCAGCCCCAGGACCAGCGCGCACAACAGCCCCTGCAGATAGGCCAGCCCGGCCGTACGGCTCTGCGCCCGCAGCACCGCGAAATAGACCTCCATCACCACGCGCAGCGCCGCCCCGACCGCGAACCACCGCAGCAACGGCGTCGCCGCGTCGGCGTAGCCCCGCCCGAAGACGCCCAGTATGTACGGCGCGAGGAGGAACAGCAGCACACAGACCGGCACCATGATCTTGGCCATCCGGCGCAGTGCGGCGCGGCAGTTCTCCGCCAGCCGCGCCGGGTCGTGCGAGCCCTCGACGGTCAGGGAGGCGCCCATGTTGATGGCGAGCAGATTGACCGTGCCGGCGATGGTGGACGTGATGTAGAAGTAGGCGTTGTCGGCGGAGCCGACCTGCGCGGCGACGATCACCGGCACCAGATAGACCACGGCCAGCGAGAACAGCGAACCGGTGTAGTCACCGGCGAGGAAGCGGCCCATCTCCCGCCAGGACGCCACGCGTGCGCTGTCCCCGGTCGCCCGGACGTGCGCCGGCACCAGCCGCCGGAACACCAGCCAGCCCAGCGGTACCACCGACACCGCGATCGAGACCACCCAGGAGACGAACACCCCGGACACGGGCAGCGCCACCGCCAGCACCACCAGCAGCACCAGCTTCACCGCCGAGAAGACCGTGTTGCCCACCGGCACCCACAGCGCGCTGCGCAGCCCGGTCAGCACCCCGTCCTGCAGGGTGAGGACGGACCAGGCGACGACGGCCGCGACGAACACGAGCCCGGGCAGCAGGCCGTGCAGGAACCGGTAGGAGGGCCCCCACAGGTCGAGCAGGCCCAGGAAGACGCCCGCCGCGACCGCCACGAGCACCGAGCTGAGCGCGTACGTACGCAGGACCAGCCGGCTCGTCGTGCGCCCCGCGACGGGGATGAAGCGGGCCAGCGCCCCGGTCAGGGTCACCGCCGTGAGCCCCGCCAGGAGCTTCATCGCGGCGATCGCCGCCGAGCCCTGGCCGACCGCCTCCTCGCTGTAGTAGCGGGCGGCGACCAGCCAGAACCCCACCCCGAGGACGGCGCTGATGCCCGTGTTGAGCATCAGCGCGAAGGCGTTGCGGAACAGCGGGCTGCCGGTGCCCCGCCCGGGCAGCCGCAACCGCCGGGCGGCCGGCTCCACGGCTCTCTCCCCGGTTCGTTCCTCGGTCCGGGCGGTGGTGTCAGGCACAGGTCTCGGTCGCTTTCCTGATGGCGCTGCGGCTTCTGCGGACGACGGCGTACCCCTTGGTCAGGGCCCGGTCCCCGGCGAACAACCGGCCGAGCCCCCGGCCCTCGACAAGCCGTTCGAACTCGGCGATCCCCGTGGTCCGGCGCACGGTCACCCGCTCCAGGGCGTAGGGCCCCTGGCGGCGCGCGGCCAGTGCGTTGCCCACGGCGAGCGAGACCCCGAACCCGGCCGCGCGCACCGTACCGCGCACCCTGCGGCTGGAGTAGCCGTAGGGGTAGGCGAACGACACGGGTGGGTGACCCAGTTCGGCCGCCAGCAGGTCACGGCAGTGCCGCACCTCGAACGACAGCCGCTCCTCGGTCAGCTGATCGAGCTGCGGGTGCGTATGGCTGTGCCCGCCGACCTCCCATCCCGCCGCGGCGAGCTCCCGGACCTGGTTCCAGCTCAGCATGAGGTCGAGCGCGCCCCCCGCCTCGTGCGGGCCGCGCAGCCAGCCCGTCGAGGCGAACAGCGTCGCCGCGAAGCCGTGTCCGGCCAGGGCGGGGAGGGCGTAGCGGTGCACGCCCTCGTAGCCGTCGTCGAAGGTGATCAGCACCGGCTTGGGGGGCAGCCGCCCGCCCCTGCGCCAGGCGGCGGCCAGTTGCCCCGTCGTCACCGGCGTGAAGCCGAAGCCGGCCAGCAGCCCCATCTGCTCGGCGAACGCGTCCGGGGAGACCGACAGCGCGTACGCCGCGCGGGCGGGCGAATGCGCCACCGCGTGATACATCAGGATCGGCACCGGGCCCGCGCTCATACCTCCGCCCCTTCGCACGCGGGCAGCTCGGTGGCCGGCCCGAGGGCCGCCACCGCGAACCGGCCCCCGCCGCGCCGCGCCCGCAGGCTGCCCAGGGCGTAGCCCCCGGCGGCCGCGAACACCCCGGCCACGATGGCCCCGGCCCGCCCCGCGCCGCCGGGCCGGCCCAGCAGCGCGTCGCGCACCCCGCGCGCGACACCGGCCGGCAGCACGCGGGTGGTGTACCGGCGCTCGCTCTCCAGCCCCGCCCGGGCGCCGACGCTGCTCGCCACCAGCGCCTTCGACAGGCCCTCGGCGTACGCCCGGGTGCCGAAGTAGCGGAACCGCTCGCGGACCTCCGGCACCCGGTGATGGATCACCGACCGGTCGTCGATCAGCAGCACGGCGTCCGGCAGCGCCCGCGTCAGCCGGATGCACAGCTCCGTCTCCTCGCCGCCCAGCGGCAGCCGGTGGCCGTCGCGCCCGATGCCGCTCGCGAAGCCCCCGACGGCCTCCAGGGCCGACCTGCGGAACGAGGCGTTGCCGCCGAGGACGTTGCGCACCGCCACCTTCCCCGGCGGCAGCCCCCGGTACGTACAGCCCACGATCCAGTCGAACTCCTCCGGGAACCACGCCGGCCTGCGCCGGGAGGCCCAGACGGGCTGGGTGCGGCCGCCCACGGCCATCACCCGGGGGTCGGCGTAGCCCTCGGCGAAGTGCAGCAGCCAGTCCCGCTCGGCCACCGCGTCGTCGTCGAGGAAGGCGACGACCTCGCCGCTGGAGGCGGCGATGCCGGTGTTGCGGCCCGCCGACAGCCCCCGTCGGCCGGCGTTGGCCAGTACCCGGATCCGGTGCGGCTCCGCGCCCTCCTCCATGGCCTCGGGGACCTGGGAGGTGTCCCACGCGTCGTCGCCGTAGGCCTTGGCGAGCCGGCGCAGCAGCGCGGGGTTGTGGTCGACCACGAGCAGCGTCTCCAGGGCGGGGTAGGACTGGTCGCGCACCGAGGCCACCGCGGCGAGGATGTCGCCCCAGCGGTCCTCGGTGTAGACGCAGATGACCACCGAGACGCTCGGCGCACCGGTCCGTCCGGTCGGTGCAGTGCTCAAGAGACGTCCCCGCGGCTCGCCGTGGGCGCGATGGTCAGGGGATGCCGCCGGTGGCGCAGGCGACGGCGGGTGCCGCGCTCATGGAGGATCACCTTCAGCACGCGCAGCCCGTCGCGCACGGCCCGCAGATTGCTCGTGCCGTGGATGCGCACGAACTCATGGCTGGGAATCTCCTGGACCCGCAGCCCGGCCTTCACCACTCTGATGTTCATCAGGGTCTCGACCTCGAAGCCGGCGCAGTCCAGGGCGATCTCGTCCAGGCAGTGCTTCCAGAACGCGTTGTAGCCGTAGCACAGGTCGGTGTAGCGGGCACCGAACTTTTGGTTGACCATGGAGGTCAGGACGCGGTTGCCGAGCCTGCGGATCAGCGTCATGTCGTCGGTGCCACCGCCGTTGGCGAAGCGGGAGCCCTTGGCGAAGTCCGCCCCGCCGACCAGCGCGGAGACATAGCTGACGATCTCACCGCCGTCCGCGGAGCCGTCCGCGTCCACCATCACGATGATCTCGCCCGTGCAGGCGGCGAAGCCGGTGATCAGCGCATCGCCCTTGCCCTTGCCGAGCTGTTCGACGACCTTGACGTCCGGGCGCAGGTCACGGGCGACCCGGACGGTGCCGTCGGTGGAGTTGCCGTCGACGAGAACCACTTCGTGGATCCAGTCGGGCAGGGTCTTGAAGACGTACGGAAGGTTCTCCGCCTCGTTCATGGCGGGAATGACGACGCTCACCGGTGGCGCTATCGCGAAGTGCGAGCTCACCGGCCGGTAACGGCCGGGTGACTCGGGATCCTCTTCGCTGGCCGCCGGCCGAAGGAAGGCACTCATGGGTCTTCGTTCCCTCTCGTCCGGTGGACCGCCTGCCCCAGCGGTCCAATCGTGTATCCGGTTCGAAAAGGGGGTACTCGCCCCACCCGGCGGCGCGGAACGCCGTACGGACAGGGCGAGTTGGCAAGTACGCCGGTCGCGCGGCACGCGACTCGGCGCTGCTGACTGGCCGAGCGCGGCACCCCCTGCCGCGCCCCGCGCCGGACACCATCGCGACGCTTGCGAAGCCCTCCCCGAGCCGCTCAGACATGATGGGCCGATGCGGGTAGATGTACGACGGTATTGAAGCTTGAGACCGTATGGCAAGAGGTGGGGCGGAGACTCCTCCTTTGGTGTTTTTTGCGCCTATGCAACCATCCGCACAGGCTCAACTCTTGACGCAGGCCTCGTCGTGGGCGGTCAGTCAACCGCCCTCGCGCAGCCGCCCCATCCGCTTCAGCAGCCGGTCGGCCGGCTCGAACAGCTCCGGCCGCGCCAGCACCGTGTTGCGCAGTGCCCGCACCGGCGCACGCCGGGCCCGGTACCCGAGTGCCACCGGGTGACGCCGGGTCACCCAGCCCTCGGAGACGCTGAGCTCACGGGTCTTCAGCGAGTCCTTGTACGCCTTCCCGCCCCGCCCGAGGTCCAGGTAGGCCACCCCTTCGGCCGCCGCACCCTCGGCCATCCGCATGTGCAGCACCAGGCCGGGGGAGTACTTCGCGAACTCCGGGTCGTAGGCGGGGAACCAGCAGGCCAGCACCGTCCGCGAGCGCAGCCCGAAGTGTGCCGCGACCGGCCGGCCCGACGCGTAGAGCACCGACAGGAGCCCGCTGAAGGACTCGGTACGCGTATGGAACAGCTGCTCGACGAGTTGGGCGATCCAGGGGCGTGCGAATCGGTCCGCGCGCCCTGTTCTTCGGTACTGCGCCGATTTCCAGCCCGTCAGGACGCGCAGCGCCGCCGGGTCGCGCTCGTCGTGGACGTAGCGCACCTCGCCGAGGTCCCGGGCGAGTTTGCGCGCCTTGGCGAGGGTGGTGCGGGTGAACTTGGGCGACTGCTTGCGCAGCGCCGCCAGATAGCGGTCGTATCCCTGGTCGACGTCGATGACGGGCGAGGCGTACGACCCGCAGGCCGCCACCTCGAACGGCTTCTGCCCCTCCACCAGGTGGTCGAACTCCCACAGGGACAGCCCGCAGGCGTGCAGCAGCTCGCGCGTGTCCCACTGGAATCCGGGGCGGTGCACAAGGCCCTGGGCGTCCGAGACGCCCAGCCCGATCGCGCGCCCCACCCCCAGGGGGGAGCGCTGGAAGGGGAAGAAGGCCACCGGCTCGCCGTCCTCCTGGATGACCGCGATCCGCGCCCCGCGCCGGCAGCGGCCGACGGCGAGTGCGAACTCCGGCGCGAGGAAAGGATTCGCGAGCTGCGGCGAGCCGTCCTCCACCGCCCTGGCCTGCATGGCCGACCACGCCGCCCGGTCGGCCGAGGTGAGCTCGCCGGGCCGGTACACGCTGATGTCCACCTCAGGAAGCCCGACTTCTCGCGGCGCGGCCCCGGTGGCGCCGCGCGTGTGCCATCAGGAACGAAAGAAGCAGCAGGAAGGCGCTGACGGCCGCGACGGCGGCGACGCCGCCCCGCACCGTCCAGGAGTGCAGCGCGAGCAGGACCTGCGCGACGAGCAGGTCCACCGCGACGGCCCCACCGGTGGCCACCACCGCCCGGCTGAGCGGGTCGAGGCCGCGCAGGCCGGCGGCCACGGCGCACGCGGGCGCCACGATCAGGAAGAACAGCGTGAACGGCGCCCGCAGCGGTGAGGAGATGTCGGCGAGAGCCAGCGCGCCGCCCACCCCCGCGATGGCCACCGCGGCGCCCGCCACCACCGGGAGCGAGCCCCCTGCGGCCGCCCCGCGCCGGGCGCGGCCGGTATCCCTCTCGCTCCCGTCGCCCGGTTCCTTCGCGTCGTCGAGTCCGGTGAGATCAGTGAAGCTCTGCATTGGCGACTTTGCCCCCCGAAGCGCCGGATGCCGGGCTTCAATGTCGCGCAGTCGGCGAAGGCCCGTCAAGGTGCGAAGGCCGTGCAAACAGCCACCGGGCGGCCTCACCGCCACAACCGGAGGCTGTCCGTCGGGTGAACAGCCGGCGATGCCGTCCGACTGTCGGACGTATGGTCAGCGGACCGTCAACTCAACTGTTCCTGCAGCTTGTTGTCACTTTTGGCATGGACACTTCCAGCAGGGCCGGGGCGCTGCTACCACAGAGGTAGTTGAAATCCCTGCTATAGGAGGTCCCATGAAACTGTCCCGTTGCGCGGGTGCACTCTCCGCGCTGGCCCTCACTGCGGCCCTCGCCCTCGGCGGATCCGGTACCGCCCACTCCGCCGAACGGTCCTCAACTCCCGGCTATGTGGCACTCGGTGACTCCTACTCGTCCGGCGTCGGCGCCGGAAGCTACGACTCCGCCAGCGGCGACTGTAAACGCAGCAGCAAGGCCTACCCAGCGCTCTGGGCAGCCGCGCACGCCCCCACGAGCTTCTCTTTCACTGCCTGTTCGGGAGCCCGAACGGGTGATGTTCTCAGCGGTCAGCTCGGCCCGCTGAACACCTCCACCGGACTCGTCAGCATCAGCGTCGGCGGCAACGACGCGGGCTTCGCCGACACCATGTCGACCTGTGTACTCGGCACGGACAGCGCCTGCCTGGACCGCATCGCCCAGGCGCGCACGTACATCCAGAACGAGCTGCCCGCCAAGCTCGACGGCGTCTACTCGGCCATCAGCTCCAGAGCTCCCCGGGCACAGGTCGTCGTCCTGGGGTACCCGCGCTTCTACAGAACCGGTGGCATCTGCGCCGGCCTCAGCGACACCAAGAGAAAGGCCATCAACGCCGCCTCCGACCACATCAACTCCGTCATCGCCAAGCGCGCCGCCGACCACGGCTTCGACTTCGGTGACGTCACCACCGCCTTCGCCGGTCACGAGCTCTGCTCCGGCAGCGCCTGGCTGAAGAGCGTCGCGCTCCCTGTCGACGAGTCCTACCACCCCACCGCCGCCGGGCAGTCGGGCGGCTACCTGCCGGTCTTCGCCTCAGCGGCCTGAGCCGTACGTGCCGCCGCCGTAGGCGCCCGGGCCCGTCGGCGACCCGGCCGACGGGCCCGGTGCCGGGTATCCGGAGGAGGCGGGCGGCCCGGAGGACGCCGAGGACCCCGAAGGAGCCGAGGACCCCGGGGCCGACCCCCCGTTCGTCCCGGACCCGGTGCACGACACCGTGAAGGCGATACGACGGGACGTCAGCTGCCGGGGGCTCTTGACCTCCAGCGCGACCCAGTCCTGGTCGGGGTCCGAGGCCCGGTGACCGGCCTCCGTGTGATTGAGCACCCGGCTGCGCGTGCCCTCGCCGAGCCGGAAGGACTTCCACCCGCCGCCCGTGACGCCTCCACTGCCCGTCACCCAGCGGTAGACGACGTCCGCCGGGACCCGGTCCACGGTCACGGTCGCCTTGAACGCGGGCGCCGAGCGCTCCGGCGGCGGACAGGGACCGGAATAGCGCTCGCGCAGCGCGGAGATCGTCACGCTCACCCCGGCCGCGGCGGAGCCCGACGACGAGGCACCCGCAGTCCCGCTGCCCTCCTTCGAGGCCGCTCCCGCGTCCTTGCCGCCGCTGCCGGCCGAGCCGCCCGCCGCCGCAGAGTCTCCGCCATCCGTCCCGCCGCCCCCGGTCAGCGCCCAGACCGCGGCGCCCACCGCGAGCGCCGCGACCAGCGCGCCGACGGCGATCGCGGCCCGCTTGCGCCGCCGGTCCGGCGCGGGGGTGCCCGCTGCCGGTGTGCCCGGCCCGGGCGTTCCGGGACCGGGCGCCGCGGCGGCGTTCCCCCGCGGCGGTGTGAACGGCGCCGGCCCCTCGTCCCGGTGGGCCGCGCCCTGCGGCGCGGCGACTGTCGGGACATAGCCGCCCGGCGTCGCGCGCGGCGCGCCGCCGGCAGCCGCCGTCCGCAGCATCCGCTCGGCCTCCGCCGCGCCGAGCCGCCGGGCGGGATCCTTGCGGAGCAGCCCCTCCAGTACGGGGGAGAGCGCGCCCGCCCGGGTCGCCGGCGGCAGCTCCGCATCCACCACGGCGCGCAGCGTGCTCAGCGGGGTGTCCTGACGGAACGGCGACATGCCCTCCACGGCCGCGTACAGGGTCACCCCCAGCGACCACAGGTCCGACTCCGGCCCGGGCGGGTGCCCCAGCGCCCGCTCCGGCGCCAGGTACTCGGGCGAGCCCACCAGCTGCCCGGTGGCCGTCAGCGCCGAGCTGCCCTCGATCATCGCGATGCCGAAGTCGGAGAGGACGACACGCCCGTCGTTGCCTATCAGTACATTCCCTGGTTTCACGTCGCGGTGCAGTACGCCCACGGCGTGCGCCCCCCGGAGCGCGGCCAGCACCTCCGCGCCGATGTGCGCGGCGCGAGCCGGGTCCAGTGGCCCCTCCGCCTGAAGGAGGTCCGCCAGCGACATGCCGCGCACCAGCTCCATGACGATCCAGGGGCGGCCCTCGTCACCGGTCACGTCGTGAACGGTGACGACATTGCGGTGCGAGACGCGGGCCGCCGCGCGCCCCTCGCGCTCCAGGCGCGCGTAGAGGCGGTGCACGTCGTGGCCGGGCAGCCCGGCGGGCGCCCGCACCTCCTTGACCGCCACTTCCCGGCCCAGCACCTCGTCCCGCGCCCGCCATACCACGCCCATGCCGCCGCGCCCCAGCTCGTCCAGCAGCCGGTAACGGCCCGCCAGCACTCGCCCGGCACCGGAACTCGCGTCCATGCCGCGTCCCTCCCCCGAGAGCAATTCGGGGTGAATGTACCGCAACGGAGCGTGATTGCCCCCTCCCTCGTGCCGTATTGTCCTGGCCAACTCGCGCACAGTGACGTCAGGTTCACGCCAGGCTCGTCAACCCCCTTGACGGGACGGTGAATCGGACCCGCCGATGCGCGGGTGACGCGATGGGCGATAGGGTTACCCTGCCTGGGCCGGGTGCCTCGTACGGGTGGGGAGTCTCATGGATCAGATAGCAATGCGCAGCAGGGCACGTGTGCCTGCCATCAACTACGGAAGCGGTGCGTCGAGTGCGCGCCTCGACCGTCACCTCGCGGTGCTCGGCGGGCCCGCCCTGCCGCAGCGCGAGGTCGAGGGCGCGACCGTACTGATGCGCGAGCTCACCTCGCGCGATCACACCCGCACCGTCCAGGGCGGGAGCCAGAGCCGGACGGCACGGGTCTCCCTCTTCGCCCCGTTGCGGCGGTTGCGCCGCTCGCTCTTCGGCAGCCACAGCAACCACCACGCCTGACCCGGCCCGTACGGCCCGCCCTTCCCCCGGGGGCGGCCGGCCGGTCCTCCGGCACCCCCGCCATACCCCCTGCCCCCGCCCCTTCGCCGGGCGGGAGCCCCGGCCGGTGACCGCCCCCGGTCTCCTCAATGCGCGTCCAGCGTGACCGTGAAGGAGAAGCGGTCACCCCGGTAGCGGATGCGGGCCACGTCCACGGCCCGGCCCGAGTCGTCGTAGGTCACCCCCGTGTAGTGCAGGATCGGGCTGAGCAGCGGCACCTGGAGCAGCCGGGCCGTCTCCGGGTCCGCCAGCCGCGCCTCAACCGTGTCCGTGATCCGGCTGATCGTCACGCCCACGGCGTCCCGCAGCACCTTCGTCATCGGCCAGCGGACGAGGTCCGCGAGGTCGATGCGCCCGGCCAGCTCGGGGCGGACCAGGTTCTCCGCCCAGTTCGTCGGCTCGCCCGACTCCTCGTCGCAGCGCAGCCGGCGGTAGGCCACCGCCTCGTCCAGGCCGGGGAAGTACTCGGCCAGCTCGGCAGGGACCGGCTCCGGGCCGTGACCGAGCACCGAGGTGCGCTCGCCGGACTGCTGGGCGACGATCGCGTCCACCGAACCGAGCAGCCGCACCGGTGAGCCCCGCCGGGCGCTCGGCTCGATGAAGGTGCCCCGCCGGCGGTGCCGGCTGATCATCCCCTCCGCCTCCAGCTCCTTCAGCGCCTGCCGCATGGTCAGCACGCTCACGCCGTAGTGCTCGGCCAGCGCGTCCTCGGTGGGCAGGCGCAGCGGATCGTCCGGGCGCCGCCCGAGTATCGAGGCGCGCAGCGACTGCGAGACCTGGTACCACAGCGGCAGCTTGCGGTTGAGCGCGAGGGAGTCGGGGGCGAAGGTGGTCACGGGGGCTCCGGGATGGGGGTACCACCCATGCCGTCGAGGCTATGGGGGAAGGCGGCGTCAGCGGTCGAAGTGGCGCTGCAGACCCTGCCACACGCCGTCGTAGCCCGTCTGCAGGTGGTCGGCGCCGGCCGCCTGGCCGGTCAGCGTCACCGGCCAGCGGGTCTCGAACATGAAGGCCAGCCCGTCGTCCACCTTGTGCGGCTTGAGCTCCGCCGCGCTCGCCCGCTCGAAGGTCTCCCGGTCCGGGCCGTGCGCCGACATCATGTTGTGCAGCGAACCGCCGCCGGGGACGAAGCCCCCCTTGCCGGCGGTCTTCGCGTCGTAGGCGCCCTCGATCAGGCCCATGTACTCGCTCATCACGTTCCGGTGGAAGTAGGGCGGCCGGAAGGTGTTTTCGCCGACCAGCCAGCGGGGAGCGAAGACCACGAAGTCGACGCCGGCCAGCCCAGGGGTGTCGGACGGCGAGGTGAGCACCGTGAAGATCGACGGGTCGGGGTGGTCGTAGCTGATCGAGCCGATGACGTTGAAGCGGCGCAGGTCGTAGACGTAGGGCAGGTAATTGCCGTGCCAGGCGACGACGTCCAGCGGCGAGTGGTCGTACGTCGCCGTCCAGAGGTTGCCGCAGAACTTGTTGATCACCTCGACCGGGCCCTGGACGTCCTCGTAGGCGGCCACCGGCGCCAGGAAGTCGCGGGGAGCGGCCAGGCCGTTGGCGCCGATCGGGCCGAGGTCGGGGAGGACGAAGGGCCGGCCGTAGTTCTCGCAGACGTATCCGCGCGCGCTCCCCTCCAGCAGCTCGACCCGGAAGCGCACCCCGCGCGGGATCAGCGCCACGTGTCCCGGCTCGGCCCGCAGCAGCCCGAACTCGGTGCGCAGCAGCAGCCCGCCGCGCTCGGGCACGATCAGCAGTTCGCCGTCGGAGTCGCTGAAGACCCGGTCGGTCATCGAGGCGTTGGCGCAGTAGAGGTGGACGGCCATGCCCGTGCGCTGCGTGGCGTCGCCGTTGCCGCCCAGGGTCCACAGGCCGGCGAGGAAGTCCGTGCCCGCGTCCGGCTCCGGCAGCGGGTCCCAGCGCAGCCGGTTGGGGTCGGGGACGGTCTCGGTGAAGGGCGCCCCCCGCAGGGCGCCGTTGCCGGCCGGGGTGAACGGCGGGTGCGCGGCCGAGGGGCGGATGCGGTACAGCCACGACCTGAGGTTGTGCTGCCGGGGCTCGGTGAAGGCGGATCCGCTCAGCTGCTCGGCGTACAGCCCGAGCGGCGCCCGCTGCGGGGAATTGCGCCCGTGCGGCAGCGCGCCGGGCAGGGCCTCGCTGCTGTGCTCGTTGCCGAAGCCGGACAGGTACGTCAGCCCCTCGGCCGTCCTGCGCGCCTGCTCGTTGCCGCTACCGCTCATCGCGTGCTCCCACTGCCGGTGGATTCCTATGGGAGACCATAGGAATACCGGCGGGGCGCGTCAATGGATCAGCCACCCCGACGCGCGGAGACCGCCTCGGAAATCGCCCCATGACGGCCAAATACGTCGGAGGCACTGTCAGTTGCTGCTACCGGTGGGTAGGGTCGAGGGCGACCGAGCGAACCGCACCGCGAGGAGAACGCCCGTGATCGCGCACGACGGGATGTACATCGACGGCAGCTGGCGGCCCGCCGCCGGCCGCGACACGATCGAGGTCCTCAACCCGGCCGACGAACAGGTCATCGGAGCCGTTGCCGCCGGTACCGCCGAGGACGTCGACGCCGCCGTACGGGCCGCCCGCGCGGCGCTGCCCGGCTGGGCCGCCACCGCGCCCGCCCTGCGCGCCGAGTACCTCGCGGCCCTGCGCGACGCGCTCGCCGGCCGCCGCGAGGAGATCGCCGCCACCGTCACCGCCGAGCTCGGCGCGCCCGCCGGCTTCGCGTACGCCGTCCACGCCGGCCTGCCGGTCACCGTGGCCGGTTCCTACGCCGAGCTGGCCGCCGGCTTCGAGTTCGAGGAGCGCATCGCCAACTCCACCGTCCTGCACGAACCGGTCGGCGTCGTCGGCGCGATCACGCCCTGGAACTATCCGCTGCACCAGATCGTCGCCAAGGTCGCCCCCGCACTCGCCGCGGGCTGCACGGTCGTCCTCAAGCCGGCCGAGGAGACCCCGCTGACCGCGCAGCTCTTCGCCGAGTGCGTGGCGGCCGCCGGCCTGCCGGCCGGGGTGTTCAACCTGGTCACCGGCGCCGGCCCGGTCGCCGGCCGGGCGCTGGCCGGGCACGCGGGCGTCGATCTGGTCTCCTTCACCGGCTCGACGGCGGTCGGCAGGGAGGTCGCCGCGAGCGCGGCCGCGGCCGTCAAGCGCGTCACCCTCGAACTCGGCGGCAAGTCCGCGAGCGTCGTCCTGCCCGGAGCGGACCTCACCAAGGCGGTCGGCGTCACCGTCGCCGACGTCCTGCGCAACGCCGGCCAGTCCTGCAACGCCCTGACCCGGCTGCTGGTCCACGCCGACCGCTACGAGGAAGCCGTCCGCCTCGCCGCCGAGGCGGTGCGCACGTACGTACCCGCAGACCCCGCCGACCCCGCCACCCGGCTGGGGCCCGTCGTCAGCGCCGCACAGCGCGAGAGGGTCCGGGGCTATGTCGTCAAGGGCATCGAGGAGGGCGCGCGCCTCGTCGAGGGCGGTCCGCAGGCGCCCGAGGGCCGCGAGAAGGGCTACTACGTCCGGCCGACCGTCTTCGCCGGCGTCACACCCGCGATGACCATCGCCCAGGAGGAGATCTTCGGGCCCGTCCTGTCGGTCATGAGGTACGAGGACGAGGAGGAGGCCCTGCGCATCGTCAACGGCACCGCCTACGGCCTCGCGGGCGCGGTGTGGGCCGGGGACGACGGCCGTGCCGCCGCCTTCGCCCGCCGCATGGACACCGGGCAGGTCGACATCAACGGCGGCCGCTTCAACCCGCTGGCGCCCTTCGGCGGCCGCAAGCAGTCGGGGACCGGCCGGGAGCTGGGCGTCCACGGCCTGAGGGAGTACCTGCAGACCAAGTCGCTCCAGTTCTGACCCGCCTGTTCACACCGCTCTCGCAGAGAAAAGGGTTCGCCATGGTCCGCGCCGCCGTCCTGCCCGCTGTGGGCGCACCGCTCGAGATCACCGGGATCGACCTGCCCGCGCCCGGCCCCGGGCAGGTGAGGATCAAGCTCGCCGCCGCCGGGGTCTGCCACTCCGACCTCTCCCTCTCCGACGGCACCCTGCGGCAGCCCGTGCCGGCCGTGCTCGGCCACGAGGGCGCGGGCACCGTCACGGCCGTCGGCGAGGGTGTGCACCAGGTGGGGCCCGGCGACCGGGTGGTCCTCAACTGGGCCCCCTCCTGCGCCGCCTGCCACTTCTGCGGCCTGGACGAGCCCTGGCTGTGCGCGGACGCCGCCGCCGGCGCCACCACCCCGTACGCCACGCTGTGCCGCGACGGCTCACCGCTCTACCCCGCCCTGGGCACCGCCGTCTTCGCCGAGGAGACCGTGGTGCGGGCGAGCGCCGTACTGCCGCTGCCGGACGGCATCCCGCTGGAGGAGGCCGCCCTGCTGGGGTGTGCGGTGCTCACCGGCTACGGCGCGGTGCACCACAGCGCCCGCGTGCGGGCCGGCGAGTCGGTGGCCGTGTACGGCGTCGGCGGGGTGGGGCTGGCGACGCTGCAGGCCGCGCGGATCGCGGGCGCGCAAACGATCGTGGCGGTGGACGTCTCACCGGAGAAGGAGGAGCTGGCGCGGGCCGCCGGGGCCACCGAGTTCCTCATCGCGTCCGGGGACACCGCCCGTACCATGCGTGAGCTCACCGGCGGCCACGGCGCGGACGTGGCCATCGAGTGCGTCGGCCGCGCCGATACGATCCGCACCGCCTGGTCGTCCACGCGCCGCGGCGGCCGCACGACCGTCGTCGGCATCGGCGGCAGGGACCAGCAGGTGGCCTTCTCGGCGCTGGAGCTCTTCCACTTCGGCCGTACGCTCTCCGGCTGCGTCTACGGCAACAGCGACCCGGCCCGGGACCTCCCCGTCATCGCCGCCCATGTGCGCGCCGGGCGGTTCGACCTGTCGGGCATGGTGACGGCCCGCACCGGGCTCGACGGCATAGCCCAGGCCTTCGAGGCGATGCTGGCGGGGCGCGGCGGCCGGGCACTGGTGGTCTTCCCGGGCTAGTCCCGGCTCCATTGCGGGGACGGCAGATGGATCAGTACGAGCACGAATCCGGCGAACGTGAAGTTGCGGACGGCGGCCTGCAGCCCGTTCCACTTGGCCGACTGCCACATCGCGAACCACTCGCCGCCTATGGCCATGAAGCCCAGGCCGAAGAGCAGCATGAGCATCAGCAGCCCCCACGTGGTGGCCCGCCGGGCCGGGCCGTAGCCGGGGCCGGTCCGGCCCATGCCGCGGACCCACAGCGCCGTGGCCGCCAGGAGTACGAGAGCGGCCAGGGTCTCCCAGACGATGATGAGCACATAGGCGGCGTCCTGGACCGTCCGGTCCGTGACGGCCCGCCACATCAGATCGTCGTCCTGGAAGGTGGTGTCCATGGCCAGGACGTGCCGGACGAATTCCTGGTTGGTGCCGAAGTCGGTGATGTTGCCGAAGGCGACGAACGTGATGCAGACCGCCACCGTGGCGGTCAGTGCCGTGGCCGCCACCGGCAGGGTGCGCTCAGCGGTCATGAGGCCATTCCTTCCCCCCTCACCGGACCCGTACGCGCTCTAAGCGCTTGCTCAGCCCAGGGTATGGTGTTCGTTCTTTCTGTCGGCGAGGGGCCCGGAGCGGGCCCGGAGAGCGGGGCACGCGATGGGCTCGCAGGCGCAGCGGACCGACGAGTGGGCCGACGTCACGCCCGACGCCGCGAGGCGGCTGCTGACCGCCGCCGTCCAGGCCTTCGCCGAGCGCGGCTACCACGCCACCACCACCCGTGACATCGCCGGCCGCGCCGGCATGAGCCCCGCCGCGCTCTACATCCACTACCGCACCAAGGAAGAGGTGCTGTTCCGCATCAGCGGCGTCGGCCACCGGCTCGCCCTCGACATCCTGCGCCGGGCCCGCGACGGCGCCGGCACCCCGGCCGAGCGGCTCGCCGCCGCCGTGCGCCGCTTCGTCCGCTGGCACGCCGAGCACCACACCACCGCACGCGTCGTGCAGTACGAGCTCACCGCGCTCGGCGAGGAGCACTACGCGGAGATCGTCGCCATGCGCCGGGAGACCGACGCCGCGGTCCGCGCCATCATCGAGGACGGCGTCGCCACGGGCGACTTCGACGTCCCCGACGTGCGCGGCACCACCCTCGCCGTGCTCTCCCTGTGCATCGACGTCGCCCGCTGGTTCAACGCCGAGGGCAAGCGCACCCCCGACGAGGTCGGCGAGCTGCACGCGGGGCTGGTACTGCGCATGGTCGGATACGGCGGAGCCGTCCCCGGCGGGAGCTGACGTACAGTCTGAGCCGTGCCGCAGATTTCGAAGAAGGTTCACGAGCTCACCGTCGGGCAACTCTCCGCGCGTAGCGGCGCAGCCGTCTCCGCACTGCACTTCTACGAGACGAAGGGCCTGATCGGCAGCCGTCGCACGACGGGCAACCAGCGCCGCTACGACCGGGACGCGCTGCGCCGGGTCGCCTTCATCCGTGCCGCACAGCGCGTGGGCATCCCGCTCGCCACGATCCGTGACGCGCTCGCCGAACTGCCCGATGAGCGCACCCCCAACCGCGCCGACTGGGCCCGGCTCTCCGAGGTCTGGCGGGTGGAGCTGGACCAGCGGATACAGCAGCTGGCCGCGTTGCGCGACCGCCTCGACGACTGCATCGGCTGCGGCTGTCTCTCGCTCGACAAGTGCGCGCTGTCCAACCCGGACGACCGCTTCGGCGGCCTGGGCACCGGCTCGGTGCTCTACGGCCAGCGCACCGGCTGACGCCCGCGCGCCGCCCGCCCTCCGCGGCCGGCGCTCCCGGCCGGCGCTCCCCGGGGCGCCCCGGGGAGCGCCCTCACACCGCCGCGTAGCGCTCGGCGAAGGTGTACCGCCGTGCCGCGGACAGCGCGGCGGGGGTGAGCACGGGCACCGGGACCACGATGCCGCAGTCCGTGCAGACGGGTCCCTCCAGCGGGTAGCGCTCCAGGTCCGTGCGCCACTCGATGCGCTCCTGCGCGCACACCGGGCAGGCGTCCCCGGGCACGGACTCCATGGCCTTGATCACCCGGTGCAGGACGTCCGCGAGCCGGGCGTCCGGCGTGAGCCCGGGCGACGCGCACGGCACGATGTCGCAGCCGCCCCAGGTGTTGCGGTGCCAGTCGTCGACCGCGCTGGGCTGGCGGATGCCGTCGTGCTTCTCGCGCCGGCGCCGGCCGGCGAACCCGGCCTCGTACGCCAGCCAGACCTCGCGGGCCTCCTCCAGCTCGGCCAGTGCGGCGATCAGCAGGGCGGGGTCGGGGGCGCGGTCGTCAGGGGCGAGGCCGGCGCGGGCGCACAGGTGGCGCCATGTCGCCCGGTGCCCGTAGGGGGCGAAGCGTTCGAGGCATTTGCGCAAAGAGGTCCGTCGCAGTGCGATGGTGTTCCGTGGATTGCGGACTTCCCGGGCTAGTGCTCTGAAACCTGCCACTGCATCCCACCTCCGGCGGAGCGGACTCGGATCGACATGGAAGGGACGTATCCCGTCGCGAATCGGATCCATCGGATATTCGGATCCTGCGGACGCGATACGCGGCCGACTCCGCTCTGCTACCCCCATCGGGCGCGCAGATGTGAGCATCCGCGAAGGTGGCGGATCCTCACCCACCGATCAGCGTACGAGCCGCCCTGCCAGCAGGATGAGACGGGCCAGTTCCCCGTGGCAGATGTCGCTGTGCGCGCCGGACGGCGGGCCCCCGCGCCGCACGACCGCCCCGACGTCGACGTTGACGCAACCCGAGTCCGGCAGCGGTCCTGCCAGCGCCTGTTCCAGCGTGAGCTTTCCTGTGCCGTCCACGGCCTGGACGCCGTCGTGGCCCATCGCGCCCCAGCGGGGGTTGTCCAGCCCCAGCGCGGACTCCGCGTCCCCGGACAGCCGGGAAGCGAGCGGGTAGAGCATGCTCAGCGCCAGGTCGTGGCGCGAATGGCAGCACAGCACCGGCCCCCTGACCCGGCGGTGCGCGCCGTGCAGCACCCCCGAACGCTCCCGGGCGAACGGCAGGCGGGGCGCGAACGCGTAGTGCGAGAAGGCGCCTTGGAGCAAGGTGAGGGAGTGCACGCACTGTGCGGGCTCCGGCAGCCCGCGCAGCGCGAAGGCGACGAGCCGCCCCCCGAAGCTGTGCCCGATCAGGTGCACGCGCAGATCCGGGGAGGCCTCGGCCAGCGCCCCGAGGGCCGGGCCGAGCCCCGACTGCCCCACCGTTCCCGCGCGTCGCTTCATCTCCCAGTACGAGCCCTGCCGCAGCAGTTCGAGGGCGCCGCTCCACAGCCGGCCGAGCCCCCCGAACAGGCCGGCCGGCGCCATGCCCGTGGACGCGAGGGTGTCGGCGAAGCACCCGCACACCGTTGCCGCGTCATCGCTGAACATGGCCGGCTCACCGGGCCGGCCCGGTTCCGGGTCCGTGTCGTGGAGGAAGGGGTCCGTGGCGCCGTCCGCCGCGCCCCGGTGCGAGCGGGAGACGAGCCCGCGGACGAGGCCGGCGAACTCCTCCAGGCGCGCGGGGTCCTGCGGCTGTCGCTCGATCAGTTCGGCCAGCCGGTCCAGCAGCGACTCACTGCCGGGGAACACCGCCGCCAGCGCTTCCAGGGTGCCGGGCTCCAGCACCGGTCCGGGCCCCGTCAGCGCGGGGCGGTACTGCGGGAAGTCGGGGATGGGCTCGTCGGTGAAACGCATGGACGGCCAGATCACGCCGCCGTACCCGAGGCACGCGGTGGCCCCGGAGCCCGCGAGCACGGCGGGGAAGGGCGCGAAGAAGGTGCGGTAGAGGCCGGTGGCGAGCGAGCGGCTGTTGTTCCAGCCGTGCGCAAAGATCACCAGATCGGTGAGGCCGGCCTCCACCACACCCCGTATCAGGGCCTCGCGCCCGGCCGGGTCCATGTCCCCCTCGGCGTCGAACGTCAGCTCCCAGTACGGTTCCACACCTATGCCCGCCACCGTGTCCCCCTGCGCCGGTCCGAATGTGCGCGCATCGTCCTGCCGTCAAGGGGGCATGTCCAGCCTTCCTGCAGCTGGTTCATTCATTCGTGCGCGGCATTCCGGCCTCCTGTGCTACGTGCGGAAGAACGAGAACCGGCGCCGGCCGGTGCCCGGCGAGGTGCCCTTCCGCCACGGCATACCGACTGGTTAGTGTGCCGGGCACGAAAGGCGGGTGGCGACGATGACTACCACGACGGCGACGGCCGGAACGACGGAGAACGACGGCAGGCCCGTACCGCAGCGACTGCTGGCGGCCGCCACCCGGCTCTTCGCCGAGCAGGGCTACGACCGCACCTCCGTACAGGAGATCGTGCGGGCGGCCGGGGTCACCAAGGGTGCGCTGTACCACTACTTCGGCTCGAAGGACGACCTGTTGCACGAGGTGTACGGGCGGGTCCTGCGCCTGCAGCAGGAGCGGCTCGACGCCTTCGCGGACGCGGACGCGCCCGTCGAGCGGCGGCTGCGCGACGCGGCGGCCGACGTCGTGGTGACGACCATCGAGAACCTCGACGACACGAAGATCTTCTTCCGGTCGATGCACCACCTGGGCCCGGAGAAGCTCAGGCAGGTACGGGCCGAACGGCGCCGCTACCACGAACGGTTCCGCGCGCTGGTGGAGGAGGGCCGGCGCTCGGGCGTCTTCGGCTCGGCGACCCCCGCCGACCTGGTGGTGGACTACCACTTCGGCTCCGTCCACCACCTGGCCGGCTGGTACCGCCCCGACGGCCCGCTGAGCCCCCGGCAGGTCGCCGACCACCTGGCGGACCTGCTGATGAGGGCGCTGCGGCCCTGACCGGGCCCGTCCGGCGGGGGAGGACCGGGGTTCGCGGCGGAGCCCCGGTTCACAGGTACCGCTTCAGCTCCCGCCGCGCCAGCGACCGCTGATGCACCTCGTCCGGACCGTCGGCCAGCCGCAGCGTCCGCGCCGCCGCCCACAGCTCCGCCAGCGGAAAGTCCTGGCTCACCCCGCCCGCCCCGTGCAGCTGCACCGCCCGGTCGATGATGCCGGCGACCGTCCGGGGAGTGGCGATCTTGATGGCCTGGATCTCCGTGTGCGCGCCCCGGTTGCCGACCGTGTCCATCAGCCAGGCCGTCTTGAGCACCAGCAGCCGCAGCTGCTCGACCGCCACCCGTGAATCGGCGATCCACTCCTGCACCACGCCCTGCTGGGCGAGCGGCTTGCCGAAGGCCGTACGGGCCGCCGCGCGCCGGCACATCAGCTCGATGGCACGCTCGGCCATGCCGATCAGGCGCATGCAGTGGTGGATGCGGCCGGGGCCGAGCCGGGCCTGGGCGATGGCGAAGCCGCCGCCCTCCTCGCCGATGAGGTGCGTGGCCGGGACGCGGACGCCGTCGAGGACCACCTCGGCGTGGCCGCCGTGGTAATGGTCCTCGTAACCGTAGACGCGCATGGCGCGCCGCACCTCCACGCCGGGGGTCTCGCGCGGGACCAGCACCATCGACTGCTGGCGGCGCGGGTCGGGGCCGTCCGGGTCGGTCTTGCCCATGACGATGAGGATCCGGCAGTCCGGGTGCAGGGCACCGGAGATGTACCACTTGCGGCCCGTGATGACGTAGTCGTCGCCGTCGCGCTCGATGCGCGTGGTGATGTTCGTGGCGTCGGAGGAGGCCACCTCCGGCTCGGTCATCGCGAAGGCCGACCGGATCTCGCCGGCGAGCAGCGGCTCCAGCCACTGCTCGCGCTGCTCCTCCGTGCCGAACTGGGCGAGCAGCTCCATGTTCCCGGTGTCGGGGGCGGCGCAGTTCAGGGCGGTGGGGGCCAGCTGCGGGCTACGGCCGGTGATCTCGGCGAGGGGGGCGTACTGGACGTTGGTGAGCCCGGCGCCGTACTTCTCGTCGGGCAGCCCGTGCTGGTTGGTGAAGAAGAGGTTCCACAACCCGCGCCGGCGCGCCTCGGCCTTGAGCTCCTCCACCACCGGCGGCACGTGCCAGGGGGACGGCGCCTCGGCCCGCTGCTGCTCGGCCACGGCCTCCGCCGGATACACGTGCTCGTCCATGAAGGCCAGCAGCCGGCCGCGCAGTTCCTCGGTGCGGGCGTCGAATGCGAAGTCCATGTGTGCTCAAGCCTCCTGCAGGGTGGTGAGTCCGTTGCCGATGAACAGCGGCACGAGCGGGCCGATGCGGTCGAAGCCGGCGCCGACGGTCTGCCCGAGGGTGTAGCGGCGGTGGATGCCCTCCAGGATCACCGCGAGTTTGAAGTACGCGAAGGCGGTGTACCAGGGGAGCGCCGAGACGTCGCGGCCGGAGCGGGCCGCGTAGCGCTCGACGATCTCGGCGGGCGCGGGGTGGCCGGGGGCGCCGCGCGTGGTGGTCAGCGGCGAGCCGGGAACGTCCTCCAGCTCGCCGTACATGACCAGCAGGCCGAGGTCGGTGAGCGGGTCGCCGAGGGTGGACATCTCCCAGTCCAGGACGGCCGCGACGGTGTCGTCGGCGCCGATCAGGACGTTGTCGAGCCGGTAGTCGCCGTGCACGACCGTGGGCGCGGGGGAGTGGGGCAGTGCCGTGGCGAGCGAGCGGTGCAGCTCGTCGATGCCGGGCAGTTCGCGCTCGCGCGAGGCCTGCAGCTGTTTGCCCCACCGCCGCAACTGCCGCTCCAGGAACCCCTCCGGCCGCCCGAAGTCCCCCAGTCCGGCCGCGTCCGGATCGACGGCGTGCAGCGCGACGAGCGTGTCGGCGAGGCCGAGGACGACCTGGCGGATACGGGCCGGGCCGAGGGCGGTGAGCTGCTCCGCAGTGCGGTACGGCGTGCCCTCGACGAACTCCATGACGTAGAAGGGCGCCCCGATGACGTCCTCGTCCTCGCAGAGCAGCAGCACGCCGGGCACCGGCACCGGGGTGTCGCGCAGCGCGCTGATCACCCGGTGCTCGCGGCGCATGTCGTGCGCGGTGGCGAGCACATGCCCCAGCGGCGGCCGGCGCACCACCCAGCGGCTCACGCCGTCCGTGACGGCGTACGTGAGGTTGGACCGCCCCCCTTCGATCAGCCCGGCCGTCAGCGGCCCCCGCACCAGCCCGGGCAGCTCCCGCTCCAGGTGAGCGCGCAGCCGCTCCGGATCGAGCCCCGGCAGGTCGTCCTTGCTCATCGAATGCCCCTCCACGCGGAGTTGAACATGCGGCCGTACGTCACGGGGACGCACAGCACAGTGACCGGCCTCATCATGCCGACCAGTCGGTATGCCGTCCAGGGGTCACCGGGTCCCGGTCACGCGTGGCAGAGCAGCGGCCGGCCGCCGTTCATCTGCGTCATGTCGCCGAGGACGGGCAGCAGGTCCAGGGTCGTTCCCGCCGGGTGGCCGTCCAGTTCGGCGTAGGCGCGGTGCAGGTTGGCGACCAGGCGCTCGCTCTCGCGCAGGGCGGCGAACTCGCCCAGGTCGGCCTCGCGGGCGGCCTCCAGGGGGGTGCGGCCGGCGGCGTGGGCGGTGCGGGCCAGGTCCTGGACGTAGCGGAGGTAGTTCTCGACGGTGTCGTAGACGCCCGGGTCGCTCACCCGGCCGTGGCCGGGCACCACGGTCTGCGCGCCGAGGCCGCGCAGCGTCTCAATGGCGCGCAGCGAGCCGCTGAGCGAGCCCATCATCACGAAGGGCGTGCCGCCGTTGAAGACGAGGTCGCCGGTGAAGACGATGCCCTGCTCCGGGAGCCAGGCGATGGTGTCGCCGACGGTGTGGGCGGGGCCGGGGTGGATCAGCCGCACCTCGATGTCACCGATGTGGACGGTGAGCGAGTCGGTGTAGGTGAGGTCAGGGGCGGTGATCTCGATGTCGCCGTATTCGACCGTGGGCCAGGCCTGGTGGAGCTGCAGTCCGCTGGCGAGGGTCTCACGGCGGCACTCGGCGTGGCCGATGACCATGGCCCCGGGCGTGAAGACGCAGTTGCCGTAGGTGTGGTCGCCGTGGTGGTGGGTGTTGACCAGGGCCGTCGGCAGCGGTGCGCCGCTCGCGGTCACGGCGTCGCGCAGCAGGCGCGCCCGCCGCTCGGTGGCGGCCGTGTCGATCAGCAGGGTGCGGTCGCCGTCGCTGACGAACCCCGCGTTGTTCAGGCACCAGCCGCCGTCGGGCTGGACGAAGGCGCTCACGCCGGGTGCGAGGCGGACGGTGTACGGCTCGGTGCCCGCTGCCTCGTCGGCGGGCACGTTGCTGCGTGTAGTGGTCATCGAGGGCCTCCCATGCCGTCCGCCGCACGGCTGGGCGGATCCGACTGGGCGTCAGAATACGGGCGGCTCCGCGGGCTCGCGCGGGGTGGTCAGGCGCGGTGCTCCAGGCCGGGGCGCAGCCGCTCCAGCAGCCCGAAGAGCGCGGTGCGCTCCTCCTCGTCCAGGGCGTCGAGCGCGCTGTGGGTGGCCTGCATCTCGGCCCGTACGCGGCGGATGGTCTCGTGGCCCTCCTCGGTGGCGACCACGTTCTTCACCCGGCGGTCGGCGGGGTCGGGCTCGCGGCGGACCAGGCCGCGCGCCTCCAGCCGGTCGACGATGCCGGTGACATTGGAGGCGTCGCAGGTCAGCAGCGTGGCGAGGCCCCGCATCGGGACCGGGCCCTTGAGCTGCGCCAGCAGCTTGGCCTGGACGGAGGTGAGGCCGTGGCGGGCGGCGGCTGCCGCGAAGTCCTGCCACTGGGCGGTGCCGAGCGCCGCCACCAGCTCGAGGAGCTGGGCCTTGGTCGGGGGCTGTGTGGTCGTGCCGGTCATGGATGAAGTGTACTCAAGAGCTTGATGGCTTAAATCATTAACTTGACTACCTGAAGTATCGCGTCCTACCGTGGTGCGAGTTGCTTGACGATCTCAAGCATCCATGTCGTGAAGTAACGCGAAGTAATCAGAAGGATCCCGCCACCCCATGACCCCGCAAGCGCCCGCAGCACCGCCCGGCACGCGGAACGAGACCGTCATCGTCTTCGCCCTGAGCCTCGCCGCCATGGTCGTCTCGATGATGCAGACCCTTGTCGTGCCGATCCTCGGCCTCATCCAGAACGACCTCGAGACCTCCTCCGCCAACGTCAGCTGGGTCACCACCGCCACCCTGCTCTCCGCCGCCGTCTTCACCCCGCTGCTCGGCCGCTTCGGCGACCAGCACGGCAAGAAGAAGACGCTGGTCGGCGTGCTGATCGTGATGGTCGCGGGATCCGTCCTCGCGGCCGTGACGCACTCCCTGCTGTGGCTGATCGTCGGCCGCGTCCTGCAGGGCGCCGCCACCGCGATCTTCCCGCTGGCGCTGTCCGTGCTGCGCGAGGAGGTCCGCCCGGCCAAGCTGCCCGGCGCGATGGCCATGGTCAGCGGCACCCTCGCCTTCGGCAGCGGCCTGGCGCTCGTCGCCACCGGCCTGCTCACCTCCGGTGACAACCCCGACTACCGCAGCGCCTTCTGGCTGGCCACCGGCCTCGCCGCGCTCGCCCTGATCGCCGTCGTCACCCTCGTGCCCGCCACCCGCGAGACCACCGGCGGCCGTACGGACGTCCTCGGCGCGCTGTCCCTGGCCGCCACCCTGGTGCTGCTCCTGCTGCCCATCACCCAGGGCCACGAGTGGGGCTGGTCCTCCGGCCGTACGATCGGCTGCTTCGCCGGCGCCGTCGTGATGGCGGTGGTGTGGACGCTGGTCGAGCGCAAGGTGCGCGAGCCGCTGGTCGACATGAAGATGTTCGTCCACCGCCCGGTGCTCTTCGCCAACCTCGCCGGCCTGCTCGTCGGCTTCGGCTCCTTCGCCCTGTTCATCGGCGTCTCCTACCTCGTCCAGATGCCGTCGAAGATCACCGGCTACGGCTTCGACGCCAGCGTCCTGCGCGCCTCCGTCGAGTACCTGCTGCCCAGCACGATCGTCTCGCTGCTCGCGGCCCCCGTCGGCGGCCAGCTCGTCCGCCACCACGGCCCCCGCCTGGTGCTGCTGCTCGCCTCCCTGATCGGCACCGCCGGCTTCGTCTGGATCGCGCTCGACCACGAGCACGCCTACTCCGTGATCGCCGCCGGCATGTTCGTCGGTGCGGCCATCAGCTTCGGCTACGCGGCCATGCCCGCCGTGATCGTCTCCAGCGTGCCGCACCACCAGACCGGCATAGCCAACGGCATCAACTCCATCTCCCGCTCGACCGGCAGCGCCATCGGCAGCGCGATGATCACCACGGTCCTCGCCTCCAAGAGCATCGAACACCTGCCGCCGGGCGCGCCCAGGCTGCCCGCCGAGAGCCAGTTCACCCTGACGTTCGTCATCGCCGGGACGGCGTTCCTGCTGGTCTGCGTCGTGGCCGGGCTGGGCCTGCGCAAGGCCGGGGGACCGCGGACGGCAGCGGTGGCGGGCACGGACGCCGCGTCCCAGGCTGAAACCGCACCGGCCACACGCTGAACACCGGCAACGACGACGAAGGAGCCAGCACGATGAAGGCTGTCAGCTACCGGACCTACGGCGGCCCCGAGGTCCTCGAGTACGGCGACCTCCCCCAGCCCAAGGCGGGCCCGGACGCCGTCCTGATCAAGGTCGAGGCGGCGGCCGTCAACCCGGTCGACTGGAAGGCGCAGGCGGGCTACCTCGACGCCATGATCGAGCCCGTCTTCCCGGTCGTCCCCGGCTGGGACGTCTCCGGCGTGGTCGTCGCCCTGGGCGCCGACACCCCCGAGTACCGGGTCGGCGACGAGGTCATCGGCTACGTCCGGGAGGACTTCCTCTCCCGCGGCACCTTCGCCGAGTACGTGGCCGCCCCGGTGCGCACCCTGGCGCCCAAGCCCGCCAACCTCACCTTCGAGGAGGCCGCCGGCATCCCGCTGGCCGGCCTGACCGCCTACCAGGCCCTGAAGGCCGTCAAGGCGGCCGAGGGCGACACGGTGCTGGTCCACGCGGCGGCGGGCGGCGTCGGCACCATGGCGGTCCAGCTCGCCCGGCACCTCGGCGCCCGGGTCATCGGTACGGCCAGCGAGCGCAACCACGACTACCTGCGCTCCCTGGGCGCCGAACCCGTCACCTACGGGGAAGGCCTCGCCGGCCGGGTGCGGGCCCTGGCGCCCCGGGGCGTGGACGTCGTCCTCGACCTGGTCGGCGGCGGCGCGATCGAGGCCTCGCGCGAGGTCACGGCTGACGGAGCCCGCCTGGTCTCCGTCACCGACCCGGCCGTGGCCGCCCTCGGCGGCCGCCTCCTGTGGGTGCGCCCCGACGCGGCCGACCTCACCGCGCTGAGCCGCCTGGCGGAGCAGGGCGTGCTGTCGGTCGAGGTCGCCGAGGTCTTCCCGCTGGAGAAGACGGCCGACGCCCAGCGCCTGAGCGCCGAGGGGCACACACGGGGCAAGATCGTCGTCACGGTCGGATAAGGCCGGTCCGCCGCAGCGTCACGCCGCCGGGCCCGGGGAGGACCCCCGGGCCCGGCGGTGCGCGTCGAGCCGGCGGTACGCCTCCAGCCCGTCCGGCACCCACAGCCACTCGTCCAGCCGCGCCCGGAGCTCCTCGGCGGAGAGGAAGCCGTACCAGGCGACCTCCTCCTCCTGGGGCCGCACCGCAAGCTCGCAGCGCACCTCGTAGACCGCCGACCACCAGCCACCGTGCTCGGGGCTGTCGTAGCGGAACCGGAACAGCGGCGTGGGCGCGGGGAGCCCGCTGACGCCCAGCTCCTCCTCCGCCTCCCGCAGTGCGGCCTCGTCGTAGGACTCGCCCGTGCCGAGCACTCCGCCCACGAACATGTCGTAGTGCGAGGGGAAGACGAGCTTGCGGGCGGTGCGCCGGTGCACGAAGATCCGCCCCTGCGCGTCCCGCGCCTGGACGAACACGCAACGGTGCAGCAGTCCCCTGGCGTACACCTCGCCCCGGGGCGCCTGCCCGACGACCCGGTCGTGCTCGTCGACGATGTCCAGTACCTCATCGGCCCCGAGCGGCTGCTGATCGGTCATGGGGCCATCCAATCAGCCCGGCCCCGCACCGGGGCGGGACCGGTCCGCCCCCCGTCAGTGCGGCTGGAGGTCGCGCACCTGCCCCGACTCCGCCATTCCCGAGGGCATGGCCGGGTGGCGGCCGATCAGCACGATCCCGAGCACGATCGCGAGCACGCCGGCCGTCTCCGCGGCCAGCGCCCCCGGCGTCGTCCGCAACTGGTCGCCCATGAAGCCGACCCCGCAGGCGATGCCCGCCAGCGGCTGCGCGGCGGTCAGCGCGGGCAGCGACATGCGCAGGGGCGCCGTCTCGAAGGCGCTCTGCACCAGCACCAGCGCCGTCACGCCGAGCACCACCACGGCGTACGGCTGCCAGCTGGTGCCCAGGGTGGCCCAGCCACCCTGGGCGAGCCGGCTCCCGCTGACCCGGGTGAGGGCGTCCTGTACGCCGTAGAGCAGTCCGGCGGCCACCGCCAGCAGCGCGGCCTCCGTGCTCATCCGCACCCGCTTGGAGACGGCCGTCAGCAGCAGGGCGGCGCCCACCATCACGCCGACGACCAGCCAGTGCCGCAGCGGATCGGTGACGGTGTGCCCGCCGTGCGGCCGGCCCGCGACGATGAAGGCGGCGACCCCGCCCGCCAGCAGCCACAGGCCGCCCCAGCCGGACGGACCCAGCGGCTGTCCGGTCTGTCTGCGGGAGAGTGCCATCGCGAACAGCAGGTTCGTCGCCAGCAGCGGCTCGACCAGCGACACCTCGCCCCAGTTGAGCGCGATCGCGCCGAGTACCATGCCGCAGACCATGAACGCGATGCCCGCCAGCCAGCGCGGCATGCGAACGAGGTCCAGCAGCAGCCGGAGCGAGAGGAAGTCGCTCATGGGGGCCCGCTGCGCGGCGTTCTGCTGGAGGACGAACCCCACACCCAGGCAGCACGCCGCGCTCATGGCGAAGGCGAAGACCATCACGTCGGGCACCTCAAGACCGAGTGGCCGTTGGACACTTGACAGCAAGGACGATAGCCGCCGCAGGGGACGGCGTGGCGGTCGAGTACCCCTTTTCAGCCTGTTCATCCCGCCGGACCGGTGACGATCCCGCGAGAATGGCGAACGCCAGTTCGAGGTGCTTTTGTGCTTATACGTACCACCGTCCTCGCTGCCCCGTGAGGGGCCCGGCAACTCGATCCGGTAGTGCGTTACTTGACGTTATGTCAGCATCACGATCGGCCTTGACGCGGAGCCGTGACTACCGGTTTGCTGTGCGTGATCGAGCAAGCATGTGCACGGACGCCCCTGACCCGGCGCCCGGAGGGGACGTACGCCGTGGAGGAACCCCGCAGATGACGCCCCCACCCCCCTTGGGCCGCCCCCGGAACAAGGACGGGCTGACCTTCGACCCCGCCCTGGACGACTCGGAGCTCGCGACCGTCCGCGACGCGCTGGTCCGGGGCCGCTGGGCCGACACCCGGCAACTCCTCGCCCACACGGGCGACGACTGGGACCGCCGCGGCCACCGCCTCGTCGTCCTCGCCGAGAGCCCCACCAGCGTCGCCTGGGCCCGCGAGTGGCAGCTCGCCGAACCCGACAGCCCCGACGCCGCCGCGCTGCTGGCCTGCGCCACCGTCTCCCGCGCCCTGTACGGCAAGGACAGCCCCGAGGCGGCCCGTGCCCTGTGCCTGACCGCCGCCCGCATGGCCCCCCGTGACCCCACCCCCTGGCTCGCCATCCTCATCCTCGCCCGCCGCGCCGGCACCGACGACGAGCGCGTCCGCGCCTTCGACCAGGTCCGCGCCCGGCACCGGGACCACCACCACGCCCACCACCTGATGGCCGCCTGCCTGGCAGAACACCAGGAGGGCGACCGCGACGACCCGCTGCACGAGGTCTACGACTTCGCCTCCTGGGCCGCCGAGCAGGCACCCGCCGACTCACCGCTGGCCGTGCTGCCCGTCGTCGCCCACGCCGAGCGCTACCGCGTCCTCGCCCGCGCCGGCCTCGAACCTGCCGACCCCGCCCGCTCGGGACACTGGTCCACCCGCCGGGCCCGCCAGGTGATGAAGGCCGCCTTCGACTGGTGGCTCGAATGGGACGTCGACGACGGCACCGCTCACCCCCGGCGCAAGGTCGACCTCAACTACCTGGCCCACGCCAAGCTGCACGAGGGCCGGCCCGCCGAGGCCGCCGCCCTCCTCACCCGCATCGGACCGCACGCCACGCACGCCCCCTGGTCCTATCCGGACCAGGACCCCGGGAAGACCTTCCGGGCCGCCCGCCGCGCCGCACTCGGCGCCGCCTGAACCACCGCACGGCCCCGGCACCACCCGCACCACCCGCACCAGCCACCGGCTCCGCTCACCCCCACGGGAAGGACGGCCCCGCCATGTCGACGGGCAGCACGAGCGAGATCAGTACATTCAAGGGCCAGGAAAGACGCCTGCGCTCCGGCCGCATCGGAGCGGCGGGACTCCTGCTGTCGGTCGTCGCGGCCAGCGCCCCGCTGATGGTCACGGCGGGCGTCATGCCCACCACCTACGGGACGATGGGCATCGTCGGGCAGCCCCTCCTCTTCGTCATCCTCGGCGTCGTCCTGACCCTGTTCAGCTTCGGCTACGCCGAGATGAGCCGCCACGTCCACAACGCCGGCGCCTTCTACGCCTACATCGCCCGCGGCCTGGGCGGCACCGCGGGAGCCGCCGCCTCCGTCGTCGCCCTGGTCGCCTACAGCGCCATGCAGTTCGCGATCTACGGCATCTTCGGCTTCGAGCTCTCCGGGCTGATCGACGAGCACCTCGGCGTCAGCGTCGCCTGGTGGGTCCCCGCCCTCGCCGCGGTCGCAGTCGTCGGCGCGCTCGGCTGGCTCAAGATAGACCTCAACGCCAAGGTCCTCGGCGTGCTCCTGCTCATCGAGTGCGCCATGGTCGTCGTCTTCGACGCCGGCGCCCTCGGCAGCCCCGGCCCGGACGGGCTCTCGCTGCGGGCGTTCGACCCCGACACCCTGGCCGGCGCCGGACTCGGCACCGCGCTCTGCTTCACCATCGCCTCCTTCGTCGGCTTCGAACAGGCCGCCGTCTACGCCGAGGAGACCAGCCGCCCCCAGGTCGTCGTCGCCCGCGTGACCTTCCTCGCCGTCGGCTTCGTCGCCCTGTTCTTCGCGTTCGCCTCCTGGGCGCTGAGCGTGGCCGCCGGACCGTCGCAGATCATCGGACTCTCCCGCGAACAGGGCCCGAACCTCCTCTTCGCCCTCTCCGAGAACCGCTTCGGCGCCACCTTCACCGACGCCATGCACCTGTTCTACGTGACCGGCATGTTCGCGGCGATGCTCAGCTTCCACAACGTCGTCGCCCGCTACGCCTTCGCCATGGGCCGCGAGGGCCTGCTCCCGGCCGCCGTCGGCCGCACCTCCAGAACCAGCGGCGCGCCCGCCCACGGCTCGCTGCTGCAGAGCGTCGTCTCGCTCCTGGCCGTCGCGCTGTTCGCGGTGACCGACAACGGCGCGCACGGCGACCCGACCGCACCCGTACAGCGGCTGTTCACCTGGATGGGCAACGTCGGCGCGCTCGGCGTCATCGTCCTCATGGCCGCCGCCAGCGCCGCCGTCATCGTCTTCTTCGTCCGGCGCGGCGCCGCCCGCGCCCAGGCGCCCACGCTGGCCGCCTCCGGTGCGGCCGGGCTGGCCCTGCTCGTCATCGTCGGCTACGCGGTCAAGGACTTCGACGTACTGCTCGGCGCCGACCCCGGGCCGGCCCTGAGGTGGATCCTGCCCGGCATCATCGGCGCGGCCGTCGTCCTGGGCATCGGCTACGGGATGGTGCTCAAGGCCGTACGGCCGCAGGTGCACGCGCGCATCGGGCTGGGCAACGAGGCGTTCCAGCTGGAGAAGGCCGCGAAGGCGGCGGCCTGCCCCGCGCCCGCCGACCCCTCGGACCCCAACGGCCCCACGGACTCCAGAAAGGTTTCCTCATGACGTGCTGTCACCCAGGCCCCCCGGCCGCGCAGCCCCACCCGCTCGACCCGCTGAGCGCCGACGAGATCACGGCCGCCCGGCGCGTGCTCGAGGAGGCCGGCAAGGCCGGCGAGGACACCCGCTTCCCGCTGGTCCTGCTCGACGAGCCCGACCGGCACGCGGCCGCCGCCCACCGGCCCGGCGACCCGTTCCTACGGCGGCTGCGGGTCACCCTCCTCGACCTGCCGACCGGCACCGCCGCCGAGGCGGTCGTCGACGTCACCGCGGGACTGCTGCTCTCCTACCGCGAGCTGGACCCGGCCACGGAGGGGCAGCCACAGGTCCTCTTCGAGGAGTACCCCCTCGTCGAGGCGATCGTGAAGGCCGACCCCGGCTGGCGCAAGGCCATGGCCGAGCGCGGAGTGGACGACACCGACCTGGCCGTCTGCGCACCGCTCGCCGCCGGCAGCCTGGTGATCGACCGGCCGGGCCGCCGGCTGCTGCGCTGCCTGACCTGGCTGCGCTGCGACGCGACCGACAACGCGTGGGCCCATCCGGTGGGCGGGCTGGTGGCCGACGTCGACGTCACCGAGCGGCGCGTCGTGCGGATCATCGACACCGGAGCGGTGCCGGTCCCGGCCGAATGCGGGCGCTACGAGGCCGAGTTCAACGGCCCGGCCCGTACCGACCTGCGCCCCCTGGAGATCACCCAGCCCCAGGGCCCCTCCTTCCGTCTCGACGGGCCCCTGCTGACCTGGCAGAACTGGAGCTTCCGTGTCGACTTCAACGCCCGCGAGGGCCTCGTCCTGCACCGGATCACCCACCGCGACGGGGACCGTGAGCGGCCGGTGCTGCACCGCGCCTCCCTCGCCGAGATGGCCGTCGCCTACGGCGAACCGGACGAGTCCCGCAACTGGGTGACGTTCCTCGACGCGGGGGAGTACTCCCTCGGCCGCAACGCCAACGCCCTGCGGCTCGGCTGTGACTGCCTCGGCGAGATCCGCTACCTGGACGCCGTCGTCGCCGACGACCACGGAATCCCCGAGACGCTGCCCAACGTCATCTGCATCCACGAGGAGGACCACGGCCTCCTGTGGAAGCACACCGACATCTTCAACGGCAACGCCGCCGAGAGCCGCCGCTCCCGCCGCCTGGTCATCTCCTACATCGCCACCGTCGGCAACTACGACTACGGCTTCTACTGGTACTTCCACCAGGACGGCACCCTCGCCTTCGAGGCCAAGTCCACCGGCATGGTGCAGACCTCCGCCGTCGAGCCCGGCGCCGGCTCGCCGCACGGCACCGAGGTCGCCCCGGGCCTGCTCGCCCCCTACCACCAGCACCTGTTCTGCGTCCGGCTCGACGTGGCCGTCGACGGGCTCGCCAACACCGTCGAGGAGGTCGACGTCGTCCCCGTCCCGGCCGGCCCCGGCAACCCGGCCGGCAACGCCATCACCACCCGTACGACCGTCCTCGCCGACAGCGCGGACGGCGGACGGGTGGCCGACACCGCCGCCGGGCGGCGCTGGCGCATCACCAACCCCGGCTCGCGCAACCGCATGGGCCAGCCCGTCGCGTACACCCTCGTCCCGCAGCCCGGCCCGCTCGTCCTCGCCCAGCCCGGTTCGCCGGTGGCCGGCCGCGTGGCCTACGGCAGCAAGCACCTGTGGGTCACCCGCCACCGCGCCGACCGCCGGTACCCGGCGGGCGACTACCCCAACCAGCACCCCGGCGGCGCCGGGCTGCCGCAGTGGACCACGGGCGGCGAGCCCCTGGAGAACACCGAGCTGACGCTCTGGCACACCTTCGGGCCCACGCACCTGCCGCGCCTGGAGGAGTGGCCGGTGATGCCCGTCGACGCCAGCGGCTTCGCCCTCAAGCCCACCGGGTTCTTCGACCGCAACCCCGCCCTCGACCTGCCCAGGGAGACGGGCGGCGGCCACTGCGCGGTATGAGGCGCATGGGGAAGGCGCCTCAGCCCTCCAGCGCCTTCCCCACCCGCCGCGAGACGGTGAACGCGTACAGGTCCAGCACCCCCGGCGGCTCCGCCAGCCCCGGTCCGCCGGCCCGCACCCACGCGGCGATGTCCGCCAGCGCCTCGTCGTCGTTGACCAGTCCCAGCCACACGGGCCTGCCCCCGGCCGCCCGGCCCGCCGCCGACGGCTGCACCACCATCACATTGGCCTGGTCGCACACATCCAGGCACTCCGACGCCCGCACCACGACGTCACCCGCCGCGGCCTCCCGCAGCCGGGCTATCTGCCCGGCGTGATCCACGCCCGGCACCTTGGCCGGGTCACCGCAGCAACAGCCCCGGCACACGGTGACCCGGCAAGGGGCGGGGGAGGGGGCGGCGCGGCGTGGGCTCCTGGAGGTCATCCGCATGATCATACGCAAGACCGCATGCAGCCGGGAGGGCCCCGAAGCGACCGGAAGGCGACCGGGAGACGACCGGAAGGCCGCCGGAACGCGGCCGGAGGGAAAGCGCCCGGGAAAACAGAAAAACCCCAGCTCAGCTGGGGTTTTCTACTGGTGTCCGAGGGGGGACTTGAACTCTCACCTCGGGCACCAGCACATCAGACGTCTGACCTGCGAAAACACCAGTATTGGGGTTAGCTTCCCGCCCATGGTACCTGGCTTTTTCTGGGTGTTTCGGCGCGTTCCTGAGCGCTGTTGGTCACGCGTTGGTCATGTGACCAACCGGCATTTGACTAGGTCAGGGGCGACGGTTGTACTCGGCCATGGCGGTCTTCGAAGTGGAGGCGTCCTTGAAGGTCAGTTCCCATGGGCCGGTGTTCACGTCGAAGTCCTTGCCGAAGCCGACCCACTTTCCGCTCATCTTCCGCCCGGTGGGTTCGACCAGAAGCTGAATTGCTCCGTGGTAGACCGCCCCGGCGTAGTAGCCGTTCGCGGCGGTTTCCTCCCGCCATGTGCCCGTGACGACGTTCCCCTCCACTGTCAGATCGAGGGTGAGCGGGGAGTCAGGGTTGGACGACCCGTCCGGAAGGGAGCGCGCGGTTAGTTTGTTGCCGTGCTGGATGATCACTACGAAGTGTTCGCCAGTGAAGTCGGACCCGCGCCCTGACGAGTGGTACTCGTACCGGGACAGCCAGATGCCCGACAGGGTGCTGTGATCGTTGTGCTTGGTCATGGGGATAGCACCTCCCGGGGCTGTTGTGGCTCCCACCTCTACCACCTTTCCTTGCACCGTTCCGTGACCGTTCGTCACGGCCCGGCCCTTCGCTCGGGTGTTCGGCACCGGTAGGGCGAACCCTAGGGCCTCAATCGGTAGCCCGGTAACGCGTTCTAAGGATCTGACGTAGATACCTCGGGGCCTGCCGACCTTCCCAGACTCCCACCTCTGCACATTGCGCTTGGCGCACTCGTTCGGTTCGCCGACTTCCGTCCCGGCCTGGCGTATGGCCTGGGCCATCTCGTCCTGGGACAGACGCAGGCTGATTCTGACGGCGCGAAGAATCGTGTTGGGTTCGGCCACGCCTTCGACAGTAGGACGCCGGGCGACAGTTGGTCACTGGTTTTGACCGATGAATGACGCCGGTATGACGCCTTGACGGTCGCCGCGCGGACTTGAGGTGCGTCGGTACACCTATGGCACTGACGAGGGCAGCGGCCGAAGGGATGAGCCTGTATGAGCACACGTGCCGTAGTCCGACGGGCGGACTGGACCGTGCAGCCCGACGACGAGCCGGACGCCAAGCCGCACACCTACGCCCAGGAGTGCGACCTGTGCGGCGAGGGCTCCACCCGGAGCACCGACCAGGAGGCCGGGACACTCTGGATCTTGGAGCACGTCAAGACCAACCCGTCGCACAACTCCTACACGCAGATCGTCAAGCGCGGCTTCCGCGCGTGGATGAGGTAGCCATGATCCGACGCGCGATCCTCCGATGGGCGGGGCCGATCTACGCAGTGACGATCACCGCCGCTGTCGTGCTCGTGGTTCCACTGGCGATCATGAGTGACCCGTACCACCACTGAGCCCCCGCTCTCTGTTGGCATCGCCTCCCCGCGACGCAGTCCGCAACTGCGCGGGGCCAGCAGGGGGCGGGTCTTCCGCAACCCCCATCCGGGTGAAGGTTCCGCGCCACCGCATCACGCGCTGTCAGGATGCCGCCACGGACCAGAGCGGTTCCGCAACATCGAAGGAGCGCAGATGGACACCTCCAGCGTCACGCAAGCGCTGATCCTGGCGGGCGGGCAGGCCACCCGCATGCGGCCCTACACCGACGACGCCCCCAAAGCCATGGTGCCCGTCGCTGGCGCGCCGATCATCGGCTACCAGATGCTGTGGCTCGCTGAGCACGGCGTAAAGACCGTCGTGATCTCCGGCGGCTACAAGGCCGAGATGATCAGCGACTACGTCGGCAACGGCTCCAGGTTCGGCATCGCAGCCATCTACGCGATCGAAGACGAACCCCTCGGCCGAGGCGGCGGCCTCAAGTACGCCGCTCAGCAGCTCCCGGACCTGGACGCGCCGTTTTTCGTCCTGAACGGCGACGTCATCAGCACCTTCTCCCTGGCCCACCTGGCCGAGTACCACGAGCGGCACGACGCCGCCGTGACCGTGGCTCTGTCGCCGTATCGCTCCAACTGGGGCGTGGCCGACCTGGACGACCAGGACCACATCAAGGGCTTCGTGCAGTCCCCTGAGCTTCCGTACTGGATCAACGCGGGAATCTACGTCTTCAACCCCGACGTGATCGGTCTCCTCCCCGATAAGGGAGACCACGAGGACAGCACCTTCCCGGAGCTTGCCCAGAACGGTCGGCTGATGGGCTATCGACACTCGGGCTACTGGCGGGGCATCGACACCGTCAAGGACGTCATGGAGGCGTCCAAGGAAGTCCGTAGCGCCGGAACCACTCTCGCACCCGAGTTCCGCACCACCGACATCGACACCTAGGCGCCCGGCTCGCCGGGGCCGCAAGCGGAAGGGGGAAACGTGATCAATGGCAACGAGGTGATCCCCGGTCACCATGTCCTGCTCGTCACGTTCGATTCACTGCGCTACGACGCAGCACGGGCCGTCCTGCACGGCGGAGGCAGCCCCAACCTGGAACGGGTACTACCTGACGGGCTGTGGGAGGAACGACGGACTCAGGGCAGCTTCACGCTCCCCGCGCACATGTCGTTCTTCTCCGGCTTCCTACCCGTCCCCTCCGGCCCCGGCCGCCCCGGCAGGCTCTTCGCCTGCCACTCCCTGAGGGGAACCACCATCCGCAAGCGCACGTACGTGTTCGACGCCCCGGACATCGTCACCGGACTGTCCGGGCTCGGATACCGCACTGTGTGCATCGGTGGCGTGGGGTTCTTCTCCAACCAAACCAAGCTGGGTCGTGTGCTGCCTAGCTTGTTCCAGGAGAGCTACTGGAGCCCCGAAACGGGCACTGACGACCCCGAATCGACCCGGAACCAAGTGAACATCGCCCTCGAAGTGCTGGAGAAGCACCCGGTCGACCAGCGCCTGTTCCTCTTCTTGAACGTCTCCGCCACACACACCCCGACTCACGTCTATCTACAGGGGGAAGACGAGGACTCGTGGGAGAGCCAGTGCGCCGCGCTGAGCTACGCGGACAGGCACCTCGGCCGCCTCTTCAACGTGTTGCCTGATCACGGCCCGTGGCTCGGTCTGTTCTGCGCCGACCACGGCGAGGCATTCGGAGAAGACGGCTACACCGGCCACGGAATCGCGCATCCGTCCGTGTGGACGGTTCCCTACGCAGAGAGCATCATCCCTGCACGGGTCAGCGAAGAATGACCCGAGAACGCGAAGGCCCCGCCAGAATCGGCGGGGGCCTTGTTCGTTGGCGCCTGTCACTCAGAGCAGCGCTCGGAATGGGTTGTCGACCAGAACCTGAGCAGGACCGGGCGACCGCTTCACAGGGGCCGGAGTAGGGGCCGGGCGGTAGGCGTCGAGCCGGACGACCGTGGCGCGCTTCACGTGACGTTCCGGAGTCGCCGGCTGAGGGTCTGCGTGATGGAAAGCGTCCCGGTTCTGGTCACTGTCCGCGTTCGCCAGCTGTTGGTCCGGGTGACGGGAAGTGTCGCCAGAGAGCGTGAAAACGGTGGCCGGGCGGCCGGTCTTCCCTGACCGGTCCACGGTGACGACGATTCCGGGCAGTGCCTTGACCTCCGCTGCGGTCGCACCCACGTACGGGAGCACCTGAGAGGACATGGCCCGGCCGCCGTGCATCGCAATCCGGGCCCGGACCTTGTCGGCGAGGCTGAGTGGTTGCCGCTTCGTCTTCGGAGTGGTGGCGCCCCGGGTGATGCGGACGGCGTCCTGGACGGAGCGGCGTACGAGGGTGAAAGCGGCGAACAGCATGTCGTCCGTGATGGTCTCGGAGCACTCGGAGGCGGCGAGGCAGGCCGCGACCCGAAGGGTTTGTTCGGCAGTGCGCTCGATGAACACCGCCTGCCCCTCGGGCAGCGTCTCGCCCAGGATGCGCGCGTACCGGCGGACGATGCGCCACAGGGGCCGGGCGTCCTCGGACAGGGAGATCACACGGGGGCGGGCGGTAGCCCAGGCGTAGGCGTCGGACAGTTCGGCGCCGTCCACGGTCGGCAGGCTGGTGCGATCGTCGTCAAGCATCGGGACCGACCCCAGGAGGAAGGGCAGGGTGCGGTTGTACGAACCTCCGGCCGCTTCGGACTCGCCCACGTACTTGACCCAGTCGGACGGCGTGATGTGGGCGTGCATCACCATCGCGGGGTCGTGTACCTCTTGCGGTCCTTCCTTGGTGGTGTTGCGCAGCGTTGCCCCGTCCCACGCGGTACGGAGTTTGGTGGTGAACGACGGGTCACGTTTGACTCGCTTCAGCACCTCCGTCCACTCCTCTTCCACCACCAGGGCCCGCACGTCCCGGCCGTGCTCGGTCTCAGCCGTGGCCTCCTGCTGCTCCCACAGGTGGTGCACCAGGCTCGCGCCGGAGGTGATGCCGGATGTGGTGTGGGTCGCCAGGAAGCGGCCCAGGGACTTGTCCAGGACGTGAAGCGCTGCCCGCAGCGCGCTCCCCTTCCCCCTGCCCGTACCGGCCACCAGCGCCGACCACACGAGTACGGGCCGGGCGTGGCCACGGGACGACACCTGGACCGTGCCGCCGATCGCGGCTGACCACATCGACAGGACCGCCACGTACGCCCCCAAGGCGTCCGCTTCCAGGAACGGGGCAATCTTGCGGACAGCCCGGCCGATCGGGCCGTAGAAGACGGGGGTGCTCATGATGCCTCTATCTCGAACAGAACGGGTTGGGCGGCTAAGGGCCGGGCGCGCTGAGCGCCCAGCATGGAGCGGGCGGCGCTCAGGCCGCTGCCGCTTTCCCCTCGGAGGCGTCCTGGTGAGCGAGCTCGTAGGAGTGCCGGACATGCATCGGCACTCGCCCCTGAGCAGAGAGATTCGGCCACCCGTTCCTTCGGGCCCACGTCCTGATCTCGGCGTTCCGCTCACGCTCGGACATGACCTTGGGGCCGACCTTGGCAGGCTCCGGGAGAGGGTCGCCACCGATCAGTTCACCGGCCCGGACCGCGTCCCGGAACCGTCCCGGAGCCCGTACATCCATCACGGGCAGACCGCGTTCCGCAGCGTCACGCAGCTTGGTCCCGTTCCGGTCTCCGCCCTCACCCAGGATGAGCAGGACGGTGCTGTCGTCGGCCCGCCCCACCACCTCGTACCCCATGTTCCGCACGGCCTCACGGGCCGTGTCCCAGTCATAGCCAGGGATGGTCCCCGTCACCATGACGGACGGCACGGGTACAGCCTCGGTAGTGCCGTCGCCGGGCTGCTCCTCCTGCACCTGGTCGTCGTGCTCATCGCCCACGGCCACCACGGGCAACGGCCCGTCATCGTCCGGCACAGACTCAGGAGTCACCGGGGCAGGTTCGGCGGAAGCTCCCTCCGGTGTCCCAAGAGCGTCCACGAGGTAGCGGCCGAACGTGACGTTGTGCTCAAGGCAGAGGTGCCATGCGGAGTCCCCGAGAGTCAGAGTCTTGGTTGCCTCCACCTCTGACCCGTCACGGGCTATGTGAGCGTCACACAGAAGCTTCTCGACGGGAACAAGAATCGTCTTACGCATCGCGCAGATTCCTTTGATTCGACACTTGGGGAAGTCTCAGCAGTGCGAGCCGGAGCGTTGCTCTGACGGCTCCCGCATTCATCATTAGCGGAACTGGTCAACATCTTGCCCCATGAGCGAATCAATTCAACTCCGACTACAGGTGACCCGCATCACAATTCTTGAATTGGAGCCCATCCCGCACTCTCTCAAGGTCCCCCCAAAAATCCATGTTTCCGCAGGTCAGGACATGTGCAGCACCCGGGGGTAATGCCTAATTAGAAAAGAAAAGGACCCACCGGGGGTGCCTTCCTCGAACCTTGTACGGGTTTGGAGGTTTCCAGAATCGCGCCTTCCTGTACCTCAGGGGCCTTGGAGAGTCTGCACAACTATCAAAAATGCAACAATCCGCCTCGATTATGTCGAAGTAAAGCCCTTGACGTCGAGGGAATGTAACGATTCATCGGCCCACCGTTACAAATCGCGCAAATATCGACTATGCGCCTTCGGGTAGTCCTGCGTACCGAACACTCTCAAGCCAGAGGCCCCGCTATACGAGTGACTTGCCGGGATTCCCGGCCTGGGATTTCGCTCGCAGGGGTAGCTAATCGGTATGCCAAGGAAGCAACGTAAGCATTCGCGAAGACGGTCAATCAGGGCTACAGCGTCACGGGCTGAGACTCAGCGGCCCGGCGAGGCGGAGCGACTGAAGCAAGCCTCCCGGCTGGTGAATCTGCTCGACCGTCACGCCGCTTATGGTCTTATTGGTGGCCTTGTTTCCTATTGCGCATTGTCGGCGCTCTACGACCAGTTTTATGGAGCGTTCGGCTTGACGGCTACCGATATGGGTATCGGATACCTAGACACCCTGAGTCGCTCATGGGGATTTATTCTGCTGATTACGCTAGCTGTCGCTCTCTATGTTTTCACCCTATCAGGGATGGGACTCCCCATCTCACGAAAGCGAGCGCACAATTATCGCAATAGATCCAAATCGGCCCGCTGGGTTAACGCTTACATGCATTTTGCGCAGTCAATTATGGAGTGGATTCGTCGAAATCTTGGAGTGGTAGCAGCGATTGTTGCAGCGTTCGCTCTTTTTATTGCCCTATCGGCTTCATCTTCTGCTGTTGACGATCGAGCAGCAGCAACAATCAACGGAAACGCAATCAAGCCTCTTCAGGTTAAGCTAGGGAACCATGGCCTGCGGATTATCTTCCTGGATATCCATTCCCATCATGTCCGCATGATTACCCCGGCCCCAACTCCCGGCTCCGTACCATGTTGCAAGCATTTGATGCATCTTGGCAGCAGTGATCGCACTTACATTCTCTATTGCGTCGACAACAAGCGAGTGATTCGCCTCTCTATAGAGCGGTACGTCGTTCACACCTCTCCATAGGGCCAATTCGGCGTGTACGCGAGAAGCTCCCCAACGTAATGTCAGGAAGCCTTCGGCAATCATGCACCATTGGGCCACTCCACGGCGATCTTAACGATGCCCTTGGACGGCTTGGACTCATCAAAAGTGTTGTCTGCCTTCTTGGTGTCCAACTCCGGATATCGCACAATCTTGCCCCCGTACAGGTGAAGGGTGTCGATGTAGTCAGCCCGGTACTTCTCCGACTGCCCCTGGCGGAAGCCCGAGAACTGGGATGCGTACGTGGCGAACTCAGAGTGGCCTGCCACGATGTCCACCCCAGCCGGCATGGCCGTGGTAGACAGGATCGTAAAGCCAGCCAGCTTGGCCACAACGCCGTTGGCGGTCACACCGCCCTCGCCGTATGCAGCAGCGTTGGCCACGGCGGGGTGCTCAATGAGGTAGCGCTTCACGCGGGGCGATACGACCACGTAACGGCCCGCCGGGATGTCGTTGTCGTCCAGGGCCAGCATCATGTCGAGGATCGCGCTGTAGAGCGCCTGAGGGGCGTTCTGCGCGGTCGCCTTGACCCCCGGAAGGGCCGTGGCGCTCTTCGCGATGATATTGCCCATGAAGGTGTCGGCCTCTCGGGCCAAGGACCGGATCATCTGCTGATTGATCGGAGAATCAAGTCCTCGGCGGCCTCCAGTGAGCTGGACCCGTTCCGCGTCCTCCACAAGGACCTGGAGGTACTTCGCCTCGGTGATGGGCAGCTTCTGGTCAACCGTCTCCGGCCGCTGGGCCGTCATACCGTCCGGGAGCTTGTAGTCCCCCACTGTGGGCCGGAGAAGCGAGTTGATGTGGACAACATCGCCCTGCTGGCGAATGTTGCCCTCGTACTTATTGTTCGAGACGATCGGCGAAGCCCAAACCAGCAGTGGATCAAAGGCTGTGAGAAGTTCTGCATCCCATATCTCGGGGACGAAGGTATGAGTGGCGGGGTTCTGGTAGGCAAAGGCCATATGGATGCTCCTGGTTAGCGCTTACGTACGTCGAGGGATACACGAGGAGAAGAAGGGGCAGGGGAGCCGCGGTAGTAGCCCACTCCCATCAGTTGAGGGAATTCCGGCTTCTTGGATTTGAATGGCTCCAGGGCCTTGGCAATGGCCTCGGCGGAAGGGCGGCCGTCCTCGCCCAGCAGCTTGGACGTGTCCAGGTAGTCCACGAAGCCGTTGGGCACCTCGGCTCCGGTCTCGGCCGCCTGGGCCCTGAACTCGGCCTGCGCCAGCTGGTCGGCATACTCCCGCATCGCCTCGGCCCGGATGGCCTCGGAGAGGTCAGCCGGCACTGGGTCCGGGGAATGGATGTCGGTCTGGGGGTCGCTCATGGCGACACCTCCTAAAGATCTAATCAAGCTAGGAAGTATTGGAGGAAGTAAGGGCCGCTCTAAAGGCGGCCCATCACCTCACAAGAGGACAACGTAAGAGAAACACTGCCCCCCTTACCCCCCACTGTGAACGAGACAGCAGGAGGCAAGGGGAGGAGTCTTTCTCTACGTTGCCCCTCACAGGGAGGTGTCCGCAGAGCCCCGTAACGACTTGGGAACTGCCCGGCCTGGTAGGCCGTGCCAGAGGCACACCGCCGAGTGTGCATGGCCCCAGAGGATCGCTCCTCCACTAGTTCAGAGTTAATGCGACACAGGCGAAGAGGTCGCCCGAAGGCGACCCCTTTCGGTCAAACCCGAGCCGTGTTGACCCTTGCCCAGATCTGTCGGTAGCCCGTCAAGTCCTGCTCCTTCAGGCCGTCGAACGCGTAGACCAGATTCCTATTCCTTCCTACGCGGACACCGGCGTACCTGCGACGCCGCGTATGGGCCTTGGCGGCCCTCTTGTGAGGCTCGCAGTACTTACTGGGCCTGCCAGGCTTACGGGCGGCTCCAGGGGCGTACAGCGGCTTAGCGCAGCCCTCCCATTGGCATCCATCCGGAGGGGAGTTGCGACGCTCCATCGTGAAGCCCGAGCCGTAGGTGGAACTCTCCGTGGTGTTGTCAAGGACTTGTGAAAGTGGGTCCGACGGCTCCATCCCAGGACGCTCCTGCATCAGACCGCGCATCGCGTGAAAACCTGACTCCGGGTCAAGGTCGGATAGTGCCGCCACGAGCGAAGCGACTACCAAAGGAACCATTCCGGTATGTGCAGCCGCTATCCGCTCGAACTCTGATTCCTCTCGATTCGGCCAGAAGCCCGGCCAGTTCTCCCATGGTTCAGCCCTGGCTGCCTTAAGGAGTGCGTCCGCCTTCCGCTCCAGCCTGCCCCGTTCCCACTCGTCGGACGGCGGGATGATCTCGTTCACGTAGTCGCCCCGGGAAGCGCCCACATCGTCCCCCTCATGAAATAAGAAAGCCCCCGGTTGCCTCGGGGGCGTCGCCTTCGATGCTGTTCAGTTCTGCCGGTCGAGCCACCTCTCCAGATCCGCCGGGCGGCACCGGAGGGACTGGCCCACCTTCCTGAAGGGGATCTCGCGGGTCTTCCAGTTCCCGTACACCCAGGACTCCGGAACGTCCAGGTAATCCGCCACTTCGTCGACGGTCATCAGTTTGGGTCGCATTGCTCTCCTCTGGTGTCGGCTGATGGGCGCCACTTCCGCTGGTATCCGCCCGACTCCCATTTGGGCACAGCCGAACACGTGGCAGCAAGTTCGGAATGAGTGACGCTCGCCACTACTCCGAACTAGTTGCAGCACGTTCGGGCCCTGCTAGTGTCGATCTCGTGAACACACCAACACCACATGACCCAGTCCAGGAGTGGCAGCGCGAAGGTTCGGAGATCGTCTGGCGTGAGATCTACGGACCTTGGCTCGTCGAAGCTCGCTGCCCTGTTGACGCCCCCTTCACCGGACCGTCCGGGCTGTCCATCCGCCTTGCGGTGGGGGGCAGTGATGAAGAGGTCGACGCAGGCATGAACGCAGCCCTGGAGACCGATGGCATCCCCGCCAGCCTGCTACGCCAGATCCCCATGGCCGAGATCAAAGCCGGGGCCCGTGCCGCGCTTGCCAAACAGGGGGACCGGGCGATGAACCACCCGTATCCGGTGCCAGCGCGCTGCCGGACGGAAGAGGACTACGCGCTCCTCGTCGCCGAACTGGCCCGGATGCGCGCCACTGGTACCACCGCTCCCCAAGGTGAGCTGGCCAGCCGTCTGGGCATCGGCAAAGCCACCGTGTCCGAGCGCGTCAAACGATCTAAGGAACTCGGCCTGTGGGACGGCCAGAAGCCCACCGAGAAGGCATGGTCACTCCTCACTCAGTGGCGCCAGGAGCAGGAAGGCATCTGACGCACGTGGCAAAGCGCGGTAACGGGCTCGGGGGGACTCCGGTGGAGATCCCGCGCAAGGGCCGACTGAACACCTGGGGCGTGCGCACGCCCCTCCACCTCAACAAGGCAACGGGGAAGAAGGAGCGCTCCTGGATAGGGCGGGAGTTCAAGACCAAGACCGAGGCGGAGAGGGCGCTTCGCAAATGGCTCACCGACTACGAGGCCGGGAAGATCGCGCCCCGGTCGGACATGAAGCTGGGTGACTGGCTGGACAAGTGGCTGGCGAACCACAGGAAGGAGGGGACGACTATGGCCGGGTACGAGACGAAGATCCGACTGCACATCAAGCCGCACATCGGCGGCGTGAAGCTGTGCGAAGTCACGGACGACACCCTGGACGACCTGTACAGACTCCTGGAGACCGCGCCGTGCCCGACCAACAAGGGCAAGCCGCTGGGAGCCAAGAGCGTCCGGCACGTGCACAACATTCTCTCCGGCGCCCTCGGGGCAGCCGTGCCGAAACTAATACCGATCAACCCGGCCGCGACGGCACACCCGCCCACCCAGCGGCAGATCAAAGCCCAGGAGAGCCGGTTCCCGACCCTGGATGATGAGCAGTCCAGACGGTTCCTGTCGGCAGTGTGGGAGCCGTGTGGGAACCGGGCCTGCGACGGGGGCTCGACTCATCACTGCCTCCGGGACGCTCCCCTGTGGAGCGTGTACGTCGCCACCGGCGTCCGGCGCAGCGAAGCCCTCGGTATGAAGTGGTCCCTCGTCCGCTGGGACGAGGGCGCCATCGAACTGGGCTGGGTCGTGGTCGAAGAGGGCAACGGGTACCGTCTCCGGAAGCTGACCAAGGACGGCGACGACAACGCCGTCATCTATGTGGATCAGTCCGTGATGAACGTCCTGAAGTGGCAGAAGCAGCGACAGGACGCTGAGCGGGAACGCCTCGGGGATGCCTGGTCGGATCACGACCTCGTATTCGCCCGGGACGGCTTCAAGCTCTACCGGGGCGAGGCGGGAGGCCCCCAGGACCCGGAGAAGGTATCCGCCCGCTGGCGGACTCTGCGGACCCGGCTGAAGCTTCCTGAGGAGTTCCGCATCCACGACTGGCGGCACAGCAAGGTCACAAACGACCTGGAGGCCGGGGAGAACCCCGTGGAGGTCTCCGCGAACGTCCGGCACCACTCGCCGGGCTACACCATGGCCCGGTACGGGCACTCACGGAAGGACGGAGCGCGGCGCCTGGCCGCCTCCGGAGCGGGCCGGATCGGCTTGTCATCCCTGGTCTGACCAGGAAGTTCGCTGGGCCGTTGGTCACGTGGTTGGTCACGCCACTGCCCAGGAAACAGAAAAACCCCAGATGAACTGGGGTCTCTGCTGGTGTCCGAGGGGGGACTTGAACCCCCACGCCCGATAAAGGGCACTAGCACCTCAAGCTAGCGCGTCTGCCATTCCGCCACCCGGACCAGGTGTCTGTCTCTGCGGGGTGTTCCCCGCGGCGACATGGAAAACAATACCAAACATTCAGCGGTGCTCGATCACGCGGCCGGGCGCCCGGCCGCGTGATCATTGCGGCGGTGTGTCGGCCGTATTGCGGCCTTGGGCTGGGGGAACAGGAGGGGGAGGATGGCCCTGGACCCCACGCCGGAGGCCCGCGGCGCCCCCGCGGCGGCCGACCGGCGGCCAACCACGAGGAGGCAGCGTGAGCGAGTCGAAGCCGGCCACCGCCGGCACGGGCAGGAACGCCGGGCACGCCGGGCACGCCGAGAATGAAGTGGTCGATCTCTGCCGCGACCTGATCCGGATCGACACCAGCAACTACGGCGACCACTCAGGGCCCGGTGAGCGGCTCGCCGCCGAGTACGTGGCCGAGAAGCTGGCCGAGGTCGGGCTGGAACCGCAGATCATCGAGTCCCACAAGGGCCGGGCCTCCACCGTGGCGCGGATCGAGGGCGAGGACCCGTCCCGGCCGGCGCTGCTCATCCACGGCCACACCGACGTCGTGCCCGCCAACGCAGACGACTGGACCCACCACCCCTTCGCGGGGGAGATCGTGGACGGGTGCCTGTGGGGGCGCGGCGCGGTCGACATGAAGGACATGGACGCGATGACCCTCGCGGTCGTCCGCGACCGGCTGCGCACCGGCCGCAAGCCGCCGCGCGACGTCGTGCTGGCCTTCCTCGCCGACGAGGAGGCAGGCGGCACCTACGGCGCCCGCTACCTGGTCGACAAGCACCCGGGGCTCTTCGAAGGGGTCACCGAGGCGATCGGCGAGGTCGGCGGCTTCTCCTTCACGGTCAACGAGAACCTGCGGCTCTATCTGATCGAGACCGCCCAGAAGGGCATGCACTGGATGCGGCTCACCGTGGACGGCACGGCCGGCCACGGCTCGATGACAAACAAGGACAACGCCATCACCGAGCTCTGCGAGGCGGTCGGCCGGCTGGGTCGGCACGAGTTCCCGGTGCGCGTGACCAAGACCGTACGGTCCTTCCTCGACGAGCTCTCGGACGCGCTCGGCACCCCGCTCGACCCCGAGGACATGGAGACCACGCTCGCCAAGCTCGGCGGCATCGCCAAGATGATCGGCACCACGCTGCGCAACACCGCGGCCCCGACGATGCTCGGCGCCGGGTACAAGGTCAACGTCATCCCGGGGCAGGCCACCGCCCACGTCGACGGCCGCTTCCTGCCCGGCTACGAGGAGGAGTTCCTCGCCGACCTCGACCGTGTCCTCGGGCCGCGCGTCAAGCGCGAGGACGTGCACGCGGACAAGGCGCTGGAGACCAGCTTCGACGGTGACCTCGTCGGCGCCATGCAGGCGGCGCTGAAGGCGGAGGACCCCATCGCGCGGGCCGTGCCGTACATGCTCTCCGGCGGCACCGACGCCAAGTCCTTCGACGACCTGGGCATCCGCTGCTTCGGGTTCGCGCCGCTCAAGCTGCCGCCGGAGCTGGACTTCGCCGGGATGTTCCACGGGGTGGACGAGCGGGTGCCCGTCGATGGTCTGAAATTCGGTGCGCGCGTGCTCGACCGCTTCCTGGATCAGTGCTGACTTCAGTCCTGAATAGGTGTCAGGCTGCGCGTATTTGGCGCTTTCTTCGCCGGAAAGAGTGAACGGCTTCCCTCTTGCGTAGCTCAATTTCCTCCTCGTCGTTACAGGTGTGCGGTCCGCGGCTGGGACCGCATTGCCAACAAGGAGGAACTACATGCTCAAGAAGGTCGTCGCCGCCGCGGCAGCCACCAGTGGTCTCGTACTCGTCGGAGCGGGCGTCGCCGCTGCCAGCGGGGGTGCCCAGGGTGCTGCTGTGGGCTCTCCCGGCGTCGTCTCGGGCAACGTCGTCCAGGTCCCGGTGGCTGTGCCGGTGAACCTGTGTGGCAACTCGATCAACATCGTTGGGCTGCTCAACCCCACGTTCGGTAACACCTGCGTCAACAAGTGACGTCGTGTCCCAACCCGTGAGGGGCTGAGACCCGCAGTGGCTCCGGGGCGCGTGTCATGCCTCCGGGGCCGCGGGGCTTTGGGACCAGGTTTTCCGCGCATGGGCGGAACACGCGTCCTTGCGCATTCCGCATGGTAAGAAGCAGCAGAGGGGCAAGACGAAATGCGACAGGTCACCAAGAAGGGCCTGATCACCGTAGCGGCGGCCAGTGGGGTGATCGCCGCCGTCACCGGCGGCTACGCCCAGGCCGACGCCGGCGCGAACGGCGCCGCGGTGAACTCCCCGGGCGTCGGCTCCGGGAACACCGTCCAGGCTCCGGTCCACGTGCCGGTGAACGCCTGCGGCAACACCGTGAACGTGGTCGGGCTGCTCAACTCCGCCACGGGCAACCGCTGTGTCAACGGCGGTCACGGCGGCAACAGCGGCCACGGCAACAGTGGTCACGGCGGCAACAGCGGACACGGCGGCAGCGGTCACGGCGGCCACGGCAACAGCGGTCACGGCGGCAGCGGCTACGGCGGCGAGCTGGCGAACGGCAAGAGCGTCGGCTCGCCCGGTGTGGCCTCCGGCAACACCGCGCAGGTGCCGGTCGGTATCCCGGTCAACGCCTGCGGCAACAGCGTGAACATCGTCGGGATCGGCAACTCCACGACCGGCAACACCTGCGTCAACGACGGCCACGGTGGCCCGGCCCACGAGGGCCACGGCCACAAGCCGCCGCACGGCCACAAGCCGCCGCACGGTGACAAGCCGGGTCACCCGGGCGACAAGCCCGGCGGTGGGCACCACGAGGAGAAGCCCGGCCACAAGCCGCCGGCCAAGCACCACGACGAGCCGGCCGGCCACCCCGGTGCGCCCGGTCACCAGGCCAAGCCGACCATGGAGGTGAAGGACGCGCACCGTGCCGAGGCGCCGCTCGCCCAGCAGGCCGCGGAGCTCGCGCACACCGGTGCGGGCCAGCTCGGTGCGGCCGGTGCCGCCAGCGCCGGCCTGCTGCTCGGCGGTGCGATGCTGTACCGCCGCTCGCGTGGCGCCCGGGGCTGACACCGCCTGAACGGCTGAACCGGTATCAACCGGCACGGAGCGGGCCCCGCAGCCGCGGGGCCCGCTCTGTATGCGTTCACTCCCGGGTGGTCACCCGGTCGCCGTGCGGTACCGAAGGCGGTACCGAGTCACCACGTGGCGCGGATCTGGCGAATGATCCGGCGGCGCAGCCGCACCCTGCGACTGCCGTCGGGGTAGAGGCGAAGTCGGTCCAACTCCCAGTGTCCGTACTCGGCGTGTTCGGTCAGCAGGCGTGTGGTGGCCCTCCGGGAGATCCCCCGGGGTACATACACATCGCAGAATTCGTATTCCGGCATCGCATCTATTGTGCGGGAACGGGTCCGGTGCGGATAGCGTCTGCACTATGTCTGATGCTGCGCAGCCAACCGCTGACGAGGTTCGGGCCGCCGCCGAGGCGGTCAAAGCCGCTCTGGACCGCCACCTCGAGGCCGTCGAACGCCGTACGGGGGAGGACGACCCGGCCGTCTACGCCGCGTTCAACGAGCTGGCCGCGACAGCCGAGGCGTACGACGAGCTCCTCTACGACGCCTACGACGAGGTCACCCCCTTCGAGATCCCCGGGGACGACACACTGCCGGCCTACGCCGGGCCGGACGAGCCCAGCGCGCTCAGTGTGCTGATCCGCCGGGACTACGCGGTCGTCGAGCCCCAGCGGCTGCTGGCCCAGGCCCAGCGCGTCGCCGACCTCGACCCGGACGTCGACGTCGACACGGACGCGGGAGGCCACGGCGGCGCGGCGGGCATCGTCGGCCACAGCATGCACGCCGCTCTCGGGGTGCTCTTCGGCGAGTACGAGCCGGACGAAATCGCCTCCCGGCACAAGGAATTCGGCCTTGAGGAGGGCGACTCCACGCTGTGGGTGTCGGCCGCCGACGAGCCGGCCGAGCCGGGGGAGTGGCTGGCCGCCCCCTTCGACCAGGCCGACCCGCAGCGGGTCGTGTGCCGCTTCGACGTCAGCGCCGTCTTCGACGAGGAGCTCGGCCTCGACGACGGTGACGATGGTGACGACGACGGCATCGAAGGCATCGAGGACGAGCTGGACGCCGATGCCGATGCCGATGAAGGCGACGGGGAGGGCGGCGGCGCCGTACGGGCCCGGGGACGCTGACCCCGGGGATTACGGCCGTCCCGGGGCTCCGCCGGAGCCCCGGGACGGCCGCTGATCACTCCGTGGGACGGGCCTGCGCCTGGAGCAGGGACCGCAGCCGGGTGGTCCGCTCCTTCGCCGGCACCTCGGCGACCGCGCGGGGCAGTGCCTGGTCGACGCCGTGCACCACCGACAGATGCCGCTCGGCACGGCTGAACGCCGTGTAGACCCAGGACCTCGTCAGCGTCCCGGCGGCGTCGCCCGGCAGCACCACCACGGCCGCGGGCCAGCGCGTCCCGGCCGCCTGGTGGGCGGTCACGGCCCAGCCGTGGCGCACCTCCTCGCCCACGCGCTCCGGCGGTACGACGACGGGGGTGCCGCCGCAGTCCAGCCGCAGGCCTTCGGCGTCCGCCGAGACCACGGTCCCGGGGAGCATCCGGCCGGGCGCGGGGACGTGGGCGATCCTGTCGCCCGGGTCGAAGCCGCCGAACCGGCCGGGGCCGGGGTTCAGCCGCTCCTTGAGCGCCGCGTTCAGCGCGCGGGTGCCGGCCGGGCCGCCGTGGCCGGGGGTGATCACCTGGGTGTGCTCGGCGGGCACGCCGATCGCGCGCGGCACGGAGTCCGCGACCAGCTGCACCGTGCGGTGCACCGCCTCGCCCGGGTCCCGGACCGGGACGATCACGATCTCCTTGCCGGGGGCGTCCACCTGGTGCAGCTCGCCGACGCCGATGCCCGATACGAGCTCGCCGAGCGGGCCCGGGTCGGGGGTGCGGGAGACGACCACCGGGCAGGCGCGGGCCGCCACGACGTCCGCGAACACGCGGCCCGGGCCCGCCGACCACAGCACGCCCGGGTCGCCGCTGAGCACCAGCCGGGTGCCGTCCGCGAGCGATTCCACCAGCAGCGCCGCCGTCTCCACATCCAGCTGCGGGGCGTCCAGCACGACGAGCAGGTCCAGGGCGAGGGAGCCGTCCTCGGCGCGTCCGGGCCCTTGCTGTCCGGACAGCAGGCCGGCGACGGTCACGGCGTCGGGGACGCCGAGCCCGGCGAGGCGGCGCCGCCCGTCCTCGGTGTGCGCGGCGGCGCAGGCCCGCAGGCCGAGTCCGGCCGCTGCCGCGACCAGGGCGGCGGGCTCGGCGCGGGCCGCCTCGCCGCCGCTGTGCGCGGCCAGGCCGCAGCCGGCGGCGGTGCGGATCAGCTCGGCGGCGGACGGGGAGGGGGCGGTGGCCGCCGCGGCCTCCCAGTCGGCTTCCGGTGCTTCCGGGAAGGTGGCGTTGATCAGACGGCCGAGGCCGTCGGCGAGGCTCTCCTCCGCCATGGCGTACCGGTCCAGGCCGAGCAGCAGCGACACCGGGGCCCCGGCGTCCTCGCCCTCGCCTTCGCCTTCGCCTTCGCCTTCGCCTTCGCTCCCGCCCTCGCCTCCGGGGCCTTCGTGGAACACCAGCACCGCGCCGTCCGCGATGGCGCTCTGCAGCGCCTCGTCCGGCTCCGGCACGGAGCGCCGGGCGAGCTCGGCGCCCAGCGCCGGGGCCTCGAGCACGGTGTGCCCCGCGAGGGCGGCGCGCTCCAGCAGCCATACGACGAGCGCCTGGGCCCGGCGCTCGTCGCCCGGCCCGCACTCCGCGCCCAGCAGGGCACGGGCGAACCCGTCGGCCTGTTCGGGCCGCACCCCCGGCACGGCCAGCAGCTGCCACGGGTCCTCCCGGAGGGTGTCGGCGGCGTTCTCGCCGAGCGCTTCGGCGGCCGCGGCCGCGAGCTGCTCCGGCGCACCGCCTGCGGCGAGCACCTCGACGAGGCCCGCGCTCGGCGTGATCGCCCGGACGCCGGCGCGCACGGGCGCCGCCGCGGCGGCGGGCCGCGCGACCGGCGCCGGCCGGGCCGGCCGCGCCGCCGGCTTGGGTTCGCTGAAGAACGACGCCGCGGGCCGCTCCCCACTCTCCACGGCCCGCACCGCGGCCGCCAGCGCCTCGGCCACAGCCGACCGCTCCCTCGCCGGCGACTCCCCGCCGGCGCTCCCCGCGCCCGGCTGCGTACGCGAGTCGTCCGTGGCGGGCTCGTCCTCTCCGCCCGGCTCGGCTCCGGGGTTCCCGGCGCCGTGCGCCGGGGACGGGGTCTCCGCATCCGGCGTGGCGGGCTCGTCCTCTCCGCTCGGCGCGGCACTCAGGTCCGTGGCACCGCCGTGCCCCGGAGTGGCGGCCTCCGCGTCCTCCGTGGCGGGCTCGTCCTCCCCGCCCGGCGCGGCCGACTCCGCGGCGGAGTTCCCGGCGCTGCTGCCCGCCGGAGTGGCGGTCTCCGCGCCCGGCTGCGTACCGGAGCCGTCGGTGCCGGCGCGTGCGGCGTCGGATTCCGGCGCGGCCTGCGGGGGCTCTTCGCCGCCGGGGGCGGGGGCGGGTGCCTGGGCGGCGGCCTCTTCCGCGGGCGCGGTGGCGGGCTCACCGGCGAGGGGACCGCGGTCGTTGGTCACAGCGTGCTCCAGTCCTGGTCGGGGTAGCGGTGCACGGGCGCCGATACGTCGTCCAGCGCCTGGCAGATCTCGTCCGGAAGACTAAGGGTCTCCACTGACAGCGCCGCTTCGAGCTGCTGCGCGGTGCGGGCGCCGACGAGCGGGGCGACGACGCCGGGACGGTCGCGGACCCAGGCCAGGGCCACCTGCAGGGGCGTCGTGGCGAGACCGTGGGCCGCAGTGGTGACCGCGTCGACGATGCGGCTCGCCGTGTCGTCGAGGTAGGGGGCGACGAAGGGGGCGAGGTGCTCGGAGGCACCCCGCGAGTCGGCGGGGGTGGCGTGGCGGTACTTGCCCGTCAGCACGCCCCGGCCCAGCGGCGAGGACGGCAGGACGCCGATGCCGAGGTCGAGCGCGGCGGGCAGCACCTCGCGCTCGATGCCGCGCTGCAGCAGCGAGTACTCCATCTGCGTGCAGGCCAGCCGCGTCCGCGCCCCCGGCTCGGCGAGCTGCCAGGTCGCCGCCTTGGCGAGCTGCCAGCCGCAGAAGCCGGCGACCCCCGCGTAGCGGGCCCGGCCGCTGTGCACGGCGAGGTCGATGGCGTGCAGCGTCTCCTCGACCGGGGTGCCGGGGTCGAAGGCGTGTATCTGCCACACGTCGACGTAGTCGGTGCCGAGCCGTTCCAGCGAGGCGTCGAGTGCGGCGAGGAGGTGGCCGCGCGAGCAGTCGACGCGCCGGCCGGGGTCCAGGACGCTGCCGGCCTTGGTCGCGATGACCAGGTCCCGGCGCGGCACGAGGTCCTCCAGGAGCTGCCCGAGGAGGTATTCGGCGCCCCCGTCCGCGTAGACGTCGGCGGTGTCGACGAGCGTGCCGCCCGCGTCCCAGAAGGCCTTGAGCTGCCCGGCCGCCTCGTGCTCCCCGGTGTCCCGGCCCCAGGTGAGGGTGCCGAGCCCGAGCCGGGATACCCGCAGGCCGGTGTGGCCGAGATGCCTTTGTTCCATGAGCGCTGAGGGTACTGTCCGCGCCGCATTGCGGTGCCGGGCCGCCACTTGGGGTGAGGAAGTCGCCGGTGACGTGACCCAGGTCCGCGCGCTAGAGTCCGGGCGACAACGACGTTACTGATCGGTAAGGGGCGCCCGAATGAGTCGCATGAGGCTCGGAATCAACCTCGGCTACTGGGGAGCCGGGATGGACGCGGACAACCTCGCGGTCGCCCGCGAGGCGGACCGGCTCGGCTACGCGGTCTGCTGGGCCGCCGAGGCCTACGGCTCGGACGCCCCCACCGTGCTGTCCTGGGTCGCGGCGCAGACCGAGCGCATCGACGTCGGCTCGGCGATCCTGCAGATCCCCGCCCGGACGCCCACGATGACGGCGATGACCGCCGCCACCCTCGACTCGCTCTCCGGCGGCCGCTTCCGGCTCGGCCTCGGCGTCTCCGGCCCGCAGGTCTCCGAGGGCTGGTATGGCGTGAAGTTCGACAAGCCGCTCGCCCGCACCCGCGAGTACGTCGAGATCGTCCGCAAGGCCATGTCCCGCGAGCGCGTGACCCATGAGGGGGCGCACTGGACGCTGCCGCTGCCCGACGGCCCCGGCAAGCCCCTGAAGCTGACCGTGCACCCCGTGCGCGAGCGCATCCCGCTGTACATCGCCGCGATCGGCCCGAAGAACCTCGAGCAGACCGGCGAGCTCGCCGACGGCGCCCTCGTCGTCTTCTTCGCCCCCGAGCACGCGGAGGAGACCACCCTCGGCGCCCTGCGCGCGGGCCGCGCCAAGGCGGGCAAGGACCTCGACGGCTTCGACCTCGTCCCGACCGTCCCCATGGCCGTGGGCGACGACGTCGACGCCCTCGCGAACCTCTTCCGCCCGTACACCGCCCTCTATGTGGGCGGCATGGGCAGCGCCAAGCAGAACTTCTACAACAAGCTCGCGCAGCGGATGGGGTACGAGAAGGAGGCCGCCGAGATCCAGGAGAAGTACCTGGCCGGCGACAAGGCCGGCGCGGCGGCGGCCATCCCGCGCGAGCTCATCGACTCCACCGCCCTGCTGGGCCCCGTGGAGCGCATCGCCGACCGCATGCAGGCCTACGCCGACGCGGGAACCACCACCCTGTCGCTGGCCCCGGCCGGGTTCACCCTGGACGAGCGGATCGCGAACCTGCGCACGGGCATCGAGGCGCTGGAGCTGGCGGGACTGGCCTGAGCGGGGCCTGAGCGGGGCCTGAGCGGGGAAGTCCGCGGCCGTGGTGGGGGCTCGGGGGTTGTCATCCCCGCCACGGCCGACACCTAACACAACGCCCGTGCGCCCGGGTGGTTACGCGCCGGACCGCCCTCGGATCCCCGCCCGGAATCCTTCGTCCGGCCGAGCGTGCGCCGCCGGGCGCGCGCCGGGCCGGCCCCGGCCCTCGCGGCGGCCGCTACAGCCAGCCCCGCCGTTTGAACATCCGGTAGAGCCAGAGGACCAGCCCGGCCATCAGCACCAGCACCGCCGGGTAGCCCCACGGCTGCCGCAACTCCCACATGTGGTCGAAGTTCATCCCGTACACCCCGGCCACCATCGTCGGGACGGCCGCCATCGCCGCCCAGGCCGAGATCTTGCGCATGTCGTCGTTCTGCTGCACGCCCATCTGCGCGAGGTGCGCCGAGAGGATGTCCGTGAGCAGCCGGTCCAGGCCCTCCACGGACTCGTTGGCCCGCGTCAGGTGGTCGCCGACGTCGCGGAAGAAGGGCCGCGAGCGCTCGTCCACGAACGGCAGCCCCGCCCCCGCCAGCCGCGCGACCGGCTCGTTGAGCGGGTTCGTGGCCCGCCGGAACTCCACGACCTGGCGCTTGAAGGAGTAGATCCGCGACGCGGTGTGCTTGGTGTCCCCGCCCGGCGGCGCGAACACCTCGGCCTCCAGTTCGTCGAGGTCCGCCTGCAGCAGGGCCGCCACCTCCGTGTACTGGTCCACGACCTCGTCGCTCACCGCGTACAGCACCGCCGTCGCCCCGTGGCACAGCAGCTCCGGGTCCCGCTCCAGCCGCTGCCGCACGCGCGCCAGCGGGCTGCCCTCCCCGTGCCGGACGGTCACCACGAAGGAGTCGCCGACGAACAGCATCAGCTCGCCGGTGGTGACGGTGTCCGCGTCGTCGTCGTACACCACGGGCTTGAGGACCATGAACAGCGAGTCGTCGTACACCTCCAGCTTCGGCCTCTGATGGGCGTTGAGAGCGTCCTCCACGGCCAGCGGGTGCAGGGCGAACTCGCTGGTGACCAGCTCGAACTCCTTCTCCGTGGGCTCGTGCAGGCCGATCCACAAAAACGAGTTGCCGTCCGCGCGCGCCTGGTCCAGCGCGTCGGAGAAGTCGGCGGGGCCCTCGGTGCGGTGCCCGTCCCGGTAGATGGCGCAGTCCACGATCACGCGAGACATCCTTCCCTGAGCTTCCCCGGCTCTTTCCCCCGCATCCCGTTTCCCATGACACCTCCATCACACCCCTGTGGTGCCCGACGGCATCGTAGGCTGGCGGTCATGCCCACGCTGATCCTGGTCCGGCACGGCCGGTCCACCGCCAACACCGGGGGAGTGCTCGCCGGATGGACCCCCGGCGTGGCCCTGGACGAGCGCGGCGCCGCGCAGGCCGCCGCCCTGCCGGCCCGGCTGGCGGACGTCCCGCTCGCCGCCGCCGTCACCAGCCCCCTGCAGCGCTGCCGCGAGACCCTCCAGCCGCTGCTCGCCGCCCGGCCCGGACTGCCGCTGCACACCGACGAGCGCGTCGGCGAGTGCCACTACGGCGACTGGTCGGGCCGCAAGCTCGCCGACCTCGCCGGCGAACCGCTGTGGGAGGTCGTCCAGCGCCACCCGGCCGCGGCCGCCTTTCCCGGCGGTGAGTCCCTGCGCGCCATGCAGGCGCGCGCGGTCGACGCCGTACGGGAGTGGAACGAGCGGATCGAGCGGGAGCACGGCGAGGACGCCGCCTACCTGGTGTGCACCCACGGCGACCTGATCAAGTCGCTCGTCGCCGATGCCCTGGGCCTGCACCTCGACCACTTCCAGCGGATCACCGCCGACCCCTGCTCGGTCACCGCCATCCGCTACACCCGCCTGCGTCCCTACCTGCTGCGCCTGGGCGACACCGGCGACCTGGCCGCTCTCGCCCCCCGGGAGCCCGCTCGCGAGGGGGCCGCCGCGGACGCGGCCGTGGGGGGCGGTGCGGGAGCACCGTGATCGTTGCGCGCAGTAGGGTGGTGAGGCGGGAGCGCCCGGGCCGCCGGCTGCCGGCGCTGGTGACCCCGCACCCGGTAAAGACACTCCGACCACCGAACCCAATGGAGCAGGACGTTGTCCCGTCAGGTGTTCCTCTATGACCCGCCGGACCGCTTCGTCGCCGGTACGGTCGGGCTGCCGGGCCGCCGCACATTCTTCCTCCAGGCCGCCGCGGCCGGCCGGACGACCAGCGTCGCGCTGGAGAAGGCCCAGGTGGAGGCGCTCGCCGAGCGCATCGACGAGCTCCTCGACGAGGTCGTCCGGCGCACCGGCGGCAGCGCCCCGGTGCCGGCCGTGGCGCCCGTCGAGTTCACCGACACCGAGCCCCTCCAGTCCCCCGTCGAGGAGGAGTTCCGGGTCGGCACCATGGCCCTGGCCTGGGACGGCGACGGCCAGCGCATGGTGGTCGAGGCCCAGGCGCTCGTCGAGCTGGAGGCCGACACCGACGAGGACCTCGCCGAGGCCGAGGAGCGGCTGCTGCAGGACGAGCTGAACGGCCCGCCGATGCTGCGCGTGCGGCTCACCGGCACCATGGCCCGCGCGTTCGCCAAGCGCGCCCTGGAAGTCGTCAACGCCGGCCGGCCCCCGTGCCCGCTGTGCAGCCTGCCGCTCGACCCGGAGGGACATGTATGTCCGCGCCAGAACGGATACCGCCGCGGAGCGTGACCCCGCACGAGCTGCTTGCCGAGGGCGAGCTGACGGTGCGCGGGCGCGTCCGTGAGGCGTCCAACGCGGTGCTCTACTGCACGGTCGAGTACGAGGGCGTGAGCGCCGCCTGCGTCTACAAGCCGGAGGCCGGGGAGCGGCCCCTGTGGGACTTCCCCGATGGGACGCTGGCCCAGCGCGAGGTCGCGGCCTACGAGCTCTCCGAGGCCATGGGCTGGGGACTGATCCCGCCGACCGTGCTGCGCGAGGGCCCCTACGGCCGCGGCATGTGCCAGCTGTGGATCGAGGCGTCGGCCGGCGAGGAGACCACTCAGGCGCTGCTGGCCCTGGTCGAGGGCGAGGAGCCGGGGCCCGGCTGGAAGGCCGTCGGCTTCGCGGACGTCGGCGAGGACCGCACCGCGCTGCTGGTGCACGCCGACGACGAGCGGCTGCGCCGGCTCGCCGTCCTCGACGCGGTGATCAACAACGGTGACCGCAAGGGCAGTCATCTGCTGCCCGCCGCGGACGGGCGGCTTTACGCCATCGACCACGGTGTGACATTCAACGCGGACGACAAGCTGCGCACCCTGCTGTGGGGCTGGGCCGGGGAGCCGCTGCCCGAGGAGGCGCTGACCGCGTTGCGGCGACTTTCGGCCGATCTGGCCGAGGGCCGGCCGCTGGCCACGCGGCTGGGGGAACTGATCAGTTCGGCTGAGATCGATGCGCTGAGGGAGCGGGTGGCGGACCTTCTGCGCACCGGGCGCCACCGTGAGCCCAGCGGTCAGTGGCCGGCGATACCCTGGCCGCCGGTGTAGATCTCCGGGACCGCGCCGCGCGCGGTGTCGGGGGTCCGGGGCGGAGCCCGGTTCCGGGAAGGGGCGGGACTGGGGAAAAGCACACCCACCGCGCCCCGCGCAAGACAGCAGATTCGGCCAACCGCCCTGCCCGGTTCGTATCCGGAACGTGCATCCGGTTACGCTCAGGGCATGCATGCCTGGCCCGCTTCAGAGGTACCCGCCCTGCCCGGCAGTGGCCGCGACCTCCGGATCCACGACACCGCGACCGGTGAACGGGTGACCCTCGTTCCCGGTCCCGTCGCCCGTATCTACGTCTGCGGCATCACGCCGTACGACGCCACCCACCTGGGACACGCGGCGACCTACAACGCGTTCGACCTGGTGCAGCGCGTGTGGCTCGACACCAAGCGGCAGGTTCACTACGTCCAGAACGTCACCGACGTCGACGACCCGCTGCTGGAGCGGGCCATCGCCAACGGCGACGACTGGACTGCCCTCGCCGAGCGCGAGACGGCCCTCTTCCGCGAGGACATGACCGCCCTGCGCATCCTCCCGCCCCGCCAGTACGTGGGTGCGGTGGAGTCGATACCGAAGATCGTCCCCCTGGTGGAGCGGCTGCGCGACGCTGGCGCCGCCTACGAACTCGACGGCGACATCTACTTCTCCGTCGCCTCCGACCCCGCCTTCGGCGGCGTCTCCCACCTCGACGCAGAGGCGATGCGCCTGCTGTCCGCCGAGCGCGGCGGCGACCCGGAGCGCCCGGGCAAGAAGAACCCCGTCGACCCCATGCTGTGGATGGCCGCCCGCCCGGGCGAGCCCAGCTGGGACGGGGCCACCCTCGGCCCCGGACGGCCCGGCTGGCACATCGAGTGCGTCGCCATCGCCCTGGAGTACTTCGGCATGGGCTTCGACGTCCAGGGCGGCGGCTCCGACCTGATCTTCCCGCACCACGAGATGGGCGCCTCGCACGCCCAGGCGCTCACCGGCGAGCACCCCTTCGCCAAGACCTACGTGCACGCCGGCATGGTCGCCCTCCACGGCCAGAAGATGTCCAAGTCCAAGGGCAACCTGGTCTTCGTCTCCACGCTGCGCCGCGAAGGCGTCGACCCGGCCGCCATCCGGCTCGCGCTCCTGTCCCACCACTACCGGGCCGACTGGGAGTGGACGGACGACGTCCTGACCGAGGCCGTGGAGCGCCTGGCCCGCTGGCGCGCCGCCGTCTCCCGCCCCGACGGCCCGTCTGCCGACGCGCTCGTCGAGGAGATCCGCCAGGCCCTCGCCGACGACCTCGACGCCCCGGCCGCGCTCGCCGCGATCGACCGCTGGGCCGCGGCCCAGGCGGCCGACGGCGGCACGGACGAGGGGGCACCGGGCCTGGTGTCCCGCGCGGCCGACGCCCTGCTGGGCGTGGCGCTGTGACGCGCTGACCCTCCCTTCCGCCATGGGGCGCTGTCCCCGCAGGAGTACCTGCGGGGACAGCGCCCCGTTCGTCATCGGGGCCCGCCGGCACGGGAAGTCCAGGCCTCCCGCACACCAGTCCATGGTCCCGCGCATGCTCCACGCACTATGCACGCCAGCATGAGAACACCACGACGACTCAGAGCGGTGGCCGCCACCGCCCTCCTCGGGCTCATGGCGGCCCTGGCCGGCCCGGCCGGCGGCGCGCACGCCGGCCCGCCCGGCCCCGCCGAACGGACCGTCGGCGACGTCACCGGCTTCTCCACGGCGGGGCCCGTCTTCCACCTGAAGGCAGGCGAGGCCCGGGTGCGGGTCAGCTTCGTCGCCGCCGACACCTTCCGCGTCGAGCTGGCTCCCGACGGCACGTTCACCGACCCGGCCGGCAAGGACATCGTGCAGCGCCAGGGGCCGCCCCCGGCCACCCGCTGGCGCGAGCGGGCCGACCGCTACGAGATGAGCACGTCGGCGGTGACCCTGCGCGCGTACAAGAGCCCGCTGCGCTTCGCCCTGCACCGCGCGGACGGCACCCGGCTGTGGGCGGAGACCAAGGGCCTCACCTGGAGCGGGGACCGCACCACCCAGACCCTCGCCCGTGGCGCCGACGAGCAGTTCTACGGCGCCGGGATGCAGAACGGGCGCGGCAACACCTCGCACCGGGGCCGGACGGTGGAGGTCGGCGTCGACTACAACTGGGACGACGGCGGCCACCCCAACTCCGTGCCGTTCTACCTGTCGTCGGCCGGCTACGGCGTCTACCGCAACACCTACGCGCCCGGCACGTACGCGTTCGACGACCCAGTCACGACGACCGAGCGGGAACGGCGCTTCGACGCCTACTACTTCGCGGGTGGCTCGGCGAAGGACGTCATAGGCCAGTACACGAAGCTGACCGGCCGGCCCTTCCTGCCGCCGCTGTACGGGCTGGAGATCGGCGACTCCGACTGCTACCTGCACAACAAGAACCGCGGCGAGCGCCGCACGCTCGACGCCCTGAAGGTCGCCGACGGCTACACCGCGGGCGACCTGCCGCTCGGCTGGATGCTCGTCAACGACGGCTACGGCTGCGGCTACGAGAACCTGAGCGAGGTGAACAAGGGCCTCGGCGACCGGAACACGAAGATGGGCCTGTGGACCGAGGACGGCCTCGGGAAACTCGCCGACCAGGTCAAGGCGGGCCAGCGGGTCGCCAAGCTGGACGTCGCCTGGGTCGGCGACGGCTACAAGTTCGCGCTCGACGGCTGCAAGGACGCCTACAAGGGCATCGAGGACAACAGCGACGCCCGCGGCTTCACCTGGGCCCCCGAGAGCTGGTCCGGTGCCCAGCGCTGCGGCGTGCAGTGGTCCGGCGACCAGAAGGGTTCGTGGGAGTACATCCGCTGGCAGATCCCCACATATGCGGGCGCGACCATGTCGGGCCTGGCGTACACGACGGGCGACGTGGACGGCATCTTCGGCGGCAGCCCGAAGACGTACGTGCGCGACCTGCAGTGGAAGGCGTTCCTGCCGGCCGTGATGACCATGGACGGCTGGGCGCCGAGCGACAAGCAGCCGTGGCGCTACGGCGATCCGTACACCTCCATCAACCGCAAGTACCTCAAGCTCAAGGAGTCGCTGCTGCCCTACATGTACTCCTACGCGGCCGAGGCGACACGGACGGGTGTGGGGCCGGTGCGCCCGCTGGCGCTGGAGTACCCGGACGATCCCAAGGCGTCGTCGGAGGCGGCCAAGTACGAGTTCCTGACGGGCGAGTACTTCCTCGTGGCCCCGGTGTACGAGGACAAGGAGGTCCGCGACGGCATCTATCTCCCCAAGGGGAAGTGGACCGACTACTGGACGGGCCGCACCTACCAGGGCCCGACCACCGTCGACGGCTACCGCGCCCCGCTGGACACCCTCCCGCTGTTCGTCAAGGCCGGGGCCAACATCCCCATGTGGCCCGGCATCCGCTCCTACGAGGACCGCACGGCCGGCTCCCCGGTCGCCTGGGACGTCTACCCGCAGGGGACCTCGTCCTTCACCCTGTACGAGGACGACGGCGTGACGCGCGCCCACCGGACGGGCGCGTACGCCCAGCAGAAGCTGACGGTACAGGCACGGTCCGCGGCCGACGTGACCCTGGAGCTGAGCCCCCTCACGGGTGACTACCGCGGCAAGCAGACGTCCCGCCCGGCCCAGTTCACCGTCCACACGGGCACGGCACCGGCCACGGCCACGCTGGCCGGCCGGGACCTGCCGCGGTTCGCGTCGAAGGACGCGTTCGAGCGGGCGGAGCAGGGCTGGTGGTACGACGCCGCCGACCGGGGCGGGGTCGTACGCGTCAAGACGGGAGTGCTGCCGACGGACCGGGCGTTGACGGTGGTCCTCGCTTCCTAGGAGACGCGCCCCGTGCGGGCGAGTACCCGGCCCGCCGCGTCGAGCGCGGAGCGCAGATGGCCGGGGGAGGTGAGACGGGGGCCTTCCCCGTCTCCTTCCTCCTCTTCCGGGAAGACCCAGACACGGTCGCGGAGGTACTTGCCGGGCGGCGGCGACAGGAGGGCCCAGCCGGGCGGGTAGACGATGACCCCGTCCACCCCGGCCAGCCCACGCCCCGCTCCTGGCGCAAGTGGCCACCAGGTGGCGCGTTCCGCACCGCTCATGAGGTGCGGGCCGACGTGGTGGCCCTGCGCCCGGAGCTCACGGACGGCGGCCGTGGCCAGGGCGAAGTCCACCTGCACGACGTCCCACCGCCTGCCGGTCAGGAGCGGGGCGGTGCAGCCCATGTTCCAGAGGTGAGTGGTGGCGTGGGGGTCGGTGGCGGCTCGTGCGAGCCAGTGGGTGAAAGGGTTGCGGGTCATCTGCTGCTCCTGTGGTCCAGTTCGGCCCAGACGACCGCGCCGTGTCGGGTGCGGTCGTGTCCGTAGCGGTCCGTGCCGATGAGGCTGACCAGGACGGCGCGTCGGGCCTGTTCGCTCAGGTCGGGCGGGAGGTCCACCTCGACGCGGATCCGTTGCCGTGTCTCATTGGTGCGCGGCGTACACCCGGTTGCTGCTGCAAGGAGCGCGGCCAGTGCTTTGGCCTGGGCTTTTGTGATGCACACAGATGCCCCCGGGTGAGCGAGCGATCACGTAGCGCATTTCTAATGCATTAGAATCCACCTGATGCATTAGGTTGTCAATGCCGCCGCAACCCCAGCCTCACGGGCAGCACGGAGAGAGCCCATGGCCGCAGAACAACCGCCATACCTGCGCGTCGCACACGACTTGCGGCGCCGTATCGCCGCCGGTGAGTGGGCGGTTGGGGATCGGCTCCCCTCGCGAGCCCGGCTGGCCGCCGAGTACGAAGTGGGCCCGAACGTGCTGCAGAAGGCGCAGGAGCGCCTGATCGTCGAGGGGCTGCTGGAGGGGCGTGCCGGATCCGGCACGTATGTGCGCATGCCCCGCGAGCGCTTGCGCATGGTCCGGTCCCGGCGCCGCGAGCGGCGTGAGGACTCTCCCTTCCGGTCCGACATGCGTGAGCAGGGTCGGCGTAGTTCATGGGAGTCCCACTCCGAGGCGCGCGTGGCGGCGCCCGAACGCATTGCGGAGCGTCTCGCCATCGCGCCCGGTGACCCGTGCGTCCGCACGGTCTACGAGTTCCTGGCGGACGGTTGGCCCGTACAGGTCTCCGAGAGCTGGGAGCCCATGGCCATCACCGGAGACAGTCCGATCGTCCTCCCTGAGCTCGGACCCTGCGCGGGCCTGGGGGTGGTCGAGCGGATGCGTTCCATCGGAGTTGTGATCGAAACAGCGGTCGAGGTCCCCCGGCCGGCCCGGGCCACGCAGGCGCAGGCCAACCTCCTGGGCATCAGCCTGGGTGATCTGATCATGGAGATCGAGCGTACGTACTACGACGCCGATGGTCGTCCGGTCGAGACGGCCGACATCGCAGTGCCGGACGCCCGTTGGGAAATCGCCTATGAGATCCCCGTCGAAGGCGCCTCGCCCTGACTTCCGGGCACGTTGCATGTACCCATCCCTGGTCGGGACGGCCGGCTGACTCGGCCGCAGACGCGTCCGGTAACGTCACCCTCTTCGGCCGTCACCGGCCGGAGTCTCGGACGGGATACCCGTGAACCGCCTCACCACCCCTGAGCTGACCGCAGCCGTGGCCCGTGTTGCCGAAGTCTTCGCCGGTCAGGCGGCCGACCCGCAGGAGACCGGGTGTCTCTTCTGCTACGGCGAAGAAGAGATCGCATGGCTGCGCGACCCCGATGCCGCGCTCCCGGACGAATTCGTGCTGCAAGTGGCGCGCGAGGTGCCGAGCCACTGGACGGACGGCGCGGCAGTGATCCGCCGCATCCTGCCGCGCCTGGCGGCCCTGGCGGCGGAGGGGGCGCACGTCAGTGATGCCTGGGGCCTCGGCCTGGGCGGCGCCCACTGGCAGCAGTGGCCCGGCCACCGGTTCGATGCCGTCCACGCGTTCCTGGACACCTACTGGTCCGCCGCCCTGCGTGCGCCATGGCCCGCCCACACCGTCTTCGACGCCTTCGCGTTCTGCGCGCAGGCGCATGGTTCCCCGGCGCCCTGCCTGGCACGGTGGGAGAGTGAGACCGGCCCGGTGGCCGACGCGCACCTGCTGGACTTCGTGGAGTACCGGATCGACGACCTCCTGTCGGCGGCGCTCACGTTCACCCCGCAGGGCTGGGTGACGGCCGACCCCCGGCCGGACGCGGACCTGATCTCCTGGGTACTGCAATACGCCGGACCGCGGATCAGGACCCGCGGCGATGCGGACCCCGACCTGCTGTACCGCCTCGACCAGCTCGCTCTGCCGGAGGACCGGCGCTGGGCCGATATGCCATGAGGCGACCGGCCCGTGCGGGGCGGCGGCGGACGCGGCCCCGCACGGGCCGGGCGGGTCAGGCCGCGGTGATGACGATCTTTCCGCGCAGGTGGCCTTCGTCCAGGCGTCGGTAGGCGTCGGCGGCCTGCTCCAGCGGGAAGACGGCCTCGACGGGCAGCTGCAGCCGGCCGTCCTCGAACAGGGGCAGGAGTTCGGCCATGACCTGCGGGAGGGGCAGGACCTCGGTGGAGAAGTGAACGCCGTACTGCCCGGCGCGCGGGTCGGCGATGGTGAGGACCTTGGCCGGGTCTCCGCCGGTCAGTTCCAGGGACACGGCCAGGGCGTCGCGGCCGGACGCGTCGAGGACGACGTCGACGCCCTGCGGGGCCGCGTTCCGCACCCGGTCGAAGAGGCCGTCGCCGTAGGTCACCGGGTGTGCGCCGAGTTCGCGGAGGAATGCCTGGTTGCCCTCACCGGCGGTGCCATCGTGTCAGCCTACGGCTTCGGGGGTAGGGCCAACGCGGGCAGGTTCAAGGCGCGTGCGAGGGCTGCGGTGACCGCGGCGGCGTGGTCAGGCAGGTGCTGGACGGCCCAGTCGGCAGCCAGCTGGAGGAAGTCGGTCAGATCGCCCTCTGCCGTTGCGAGCAGACGGCGCAGCTCGGAGAGGGGGAGTTCAATCACCGGGCCGTCGTCCTGCTCGGCATCGACGGTCAGCCGGACCGTGTCGCCGAGGCGTTCGGCGAGCGGAGAGGGGTCATGGCCGAAGGAGGCCCAGCCGTCGCCGTCGAGGACCTCGAGCCAGTCACGCCACTCTTCCAGCCCGTTGCAGCAGCCGGGCAGCAAGGCGGTGCCGGTGATGGTGTCGGTGACCCGCAGGCCGCCGGCCGCGAAGAGGTCGTCCATGGTGAGCAGTCCGTGCAAGAAGGATCCGAGCGGGTCGGCGGGCCACGGCGGTCGATCGTCGTCGGTATCGATGTTGTTGCAGTCGGCGATGCGCATGATCGCCGTGCCGAGTTCGGCCGGGCTGAGCGCGCCGCTGAGGGGCAGGAAGTCGTACGGCTCGAACTTGGCGACCGGCCAGAGGGCGAAGCCGTCGGGGGCGCAGATCTCCAGAACAGGTTGCAAAACGATCACCTGGTGAGTGTGCCGCAACCCTCATGCGCACGGCCTCCCGATTACCCACGCGGCTTCCTGTGGAGCGTTGGCCGAGGCCGTTGGGCATGCAGTCTTCTGGTGCGGGCGGCCCCAGTGGTGCTGGCGCTCGCTGCGAATGCGGGCGCGTTCGCGGCGCTGCGCGGCCAGCACATCCGGGTGTCTGCGATGAGCGTTGCGCCAGCACAGGTAGGCGTGGATGCCCCGGGCGAGGACGGCGTGGTTGGGCGGGCAACCGGTCAGGGTGCGTGCGCCGGGCCCAGCAGGTGCCGTGACAGGGCTGGATAGACAGCGGCCCGAACTGGTCGAAGGCGAAAGCACCGGTCGGGGAAGCGGCGGCTGACCTCCCCGAACAGGCAGTCAAAACCAGCATCCCGTCGACAGCCGAGATCATCACGCCCCTACCCGGCCGACGTCCGCGGTCAACGCGGCAGGCGGACCAGGCGCGGCCCCATCCGGCTCGGGCAGTTCCGCCCGCCGCGCCCCAGCCACCGAAGAAGGCGGTCAGGGCGCGGCGCTGCTCTTCCCGGCGATCTGCTGCGCGAGTGCCCGGTGGCCGATTACATCGCGGTACGCGGGTGCTGGCGGAAGTCGACGGACGGGATGGGCAGGACGGCTACGCCTTCACCAGGACGTACGTTCCGGTGCCGTCGGGCTTGCCCATGCTGTATTGGCGCAGGGGCTGGCCGTCGGCGTAGCGGTCATGGCCGATCATGTAGCCGGTGTACTTGTTCTGGATGCCGATCTTGTTGGAGCCGGGAACATCCCGGTAGATGTAGAACCGCTGGAGGTCGTCCGCCTTGCAGTCGGCCTGCACCAGAGGGGACCCCTCGACGGCCGCGTTCTGCTCCGCGATGGCCAGGCACTTGTTGCTGCGGTGGTTGATGAGGATCTGCTCAGCGATGCCGTTGGTCTCCGGTCCGTGGCACATCTGCCATTGGTCCAGGTTGCCGCTGAACACCGTGGAGGGCCTGAGCCGGACACTGTCGTCCTGCAGGAGGGGCGCGGTCCAGAACAGGGACCGGTCAGCTGTGCCGATCTTGTAGTAGCCCCCGTCGCATGTGAAGCCTGTCAGCGCGTTGCGGGCGGTGGGCGAGCCGGCCAGATCCTGCTTCGCTGCCTTTGCCGGCGCGGATGCCTTCGCCGCCGGTGCGAGTTTGGCACCGGCCGCAGCAGTCCCGCAGCCGAGGAGATCCTGCGCCTTGCGCATGATGCTGCTGGCGGGCACGGCGTCCTCGCATCGGACCGCGCCCTCTTCCAGCGTGGTGTATGTCGTGAAGCTGCCGCTCTCCGGGCCTTCGATCCATTTGGTGGCGTAGGTGCCGTTGCCCTGGTCGGCACGGTTGCAGTTCAGGCTGCCGTACTGCCCGCTGACCTTGCGGGTCCCCTCATAGAGGCCGTAGTAGCCGGGCCTGCGGAAGTCCCAGGAGATGGACTTGGACTGGCTGCTGGTGGTGGAGGAGGACATCTGCACGTTCAGGCCCAGGCTCCCGCCCACCTGGCCGAGCACTCCGACCTGGAAGCTGCCCTGGATGTTGGCGGAGAGGCCGACCTGGACCGTGACCACGGTCTGTGTACTGGTCTCGATCGTCTGGGAGCCCGTCGACCCCTCGGTGACGTACCAGCCCTTGAAGTGGGTGATCGTCGGCTGCACTTGGGCGCTCTTGATGAACGGGTACCGCTTGCCGAGGTCGGCGGAGGTACAGGCGTCGCCGAGCTTCGGCTGGTCGGCGGTTGTAGCGGGCTTCGGATGCCCGGTCGCGGCGGCGGGGCCGGCCATGACAGTGAGGGCGGTGAGCGTCGACGTAGCGGTCACGGCGAGGGCGGCCAGCCCTCTGGCCCAGCGGCCGGAGGTTCTTAAAGGATTCATGATGCCCTTTCTCTGGCCGGGCGCTCTGCCGCCTCAGGCCGGGGCTCTGCCAATTGTGTGGTGGGGTGCGGTGCTCGATTGAGGTGAACTTAGCGTCGGCAGCGGCGGAGTGACGATGACGGAATCAGTCGGTCCGGGGCGAAACGCATGGCCCTTCATGGGCTGTCCGGCGGCCTTGACCTGCCCGGGTTCAATCAGAATTTCATGGGCGGAGATATGATCCGCCGCCACCATCGTGCACATGGGCTGATTGGCCGTGAATCTGCTGCCGCCAACCCGACGATCAGCGACTGCCATTACAGTTCCTCGTCGTTTGCCGGTGCGTCCGAGTGCCACCAAACAGTCACGGCATTCGGTCAACTTTCGGGTTCCGAAATCGAGTTCCTTCGGTGGGTCATGGCGGGCTGGGTATTTGCGCGCTTGCCCGAACAGCTCTATGAACAACGGAGGCAGACCGTCGCTGGTACGGCGAAGGGAATCCAGCGAAGGCGGCGCGCCTGCTCTCTGGAGGCTCTGTCCGGGCCGGAGGCAGGCATTTCGGTTGAGGAGACCATGTCCAGGGCAAGCTGGCCGACCTTCGTCGCGCCTATCACTGATGCCGCGTCTCGCTTCAGGCAACGCCGTCTACCGGAGGAGAGGCAGGCCCGCCCAGGGCCTCATCTGCTCAGCACAGGGAAATCCCTGGTGAACCGCGATCAGGCGCGCGTTTGCTGGACCGTCCGTGAGCTCGAACGCCAGAGCCGGCCGTCGTTTAAGCAGACCAGGCGTGTAGCGGCGCGGTAGAAACGCTCGCCTGCCGCCCTGCCGAGCAATCCGTAGCTGATGGCTCACCACGCCCGGTGGCCGGCCCGGCAGCGTCGGGATGAGCCCCGGGCAACTCCGTTACGGGCAGGCCGTATCAACCAGAAAAGCGAGAGGGGACGATCATGTCTTTACCAGGTATACGTCGCCACCATGGAGGACGGGACCGAAAGCCGAACAGGCTGCGCCGTGCCCTGTCAGGGGCGACCGTGGCCGCAACGGCAGCCGCTGTCGCATTCGGTGGCACAGCGACGGCCGCCGCCGCGCCCGCGCATCCTGCCGACCGCATAAGCGCCGTCACGACGGGCCCGGCGGAACATACCGTCACGTCTAGGATGACCACGGTGCGGGTGACGGAGCTGGTCACCAGAACCCCGGACCACGCGGGCAACGTCACCGTGTGTACGCGCGCGACATCCCTCTGCTGCGCCCGCCCGGGCAGGCCGACCTGCTGCAGGTGCTGTGGTGCCCCTACGACCACCCGCCGGAGCCCAAGCCCAGGACCGCGCTGTTCTGGCGGTCCGCCGCCGCGGTCACCGACGTCCTCACCACACCTCCGGAGCCGGCCGTGGTTCAGCTAGGCGGCTACGTGCCGGAGCCGTGCCTGCTCGACCCGGAGCCGACCACCGAATACGCCCACCCCATGGAGCTGAGCAAGGAGTTGCAGGAACGGCTAGGAGATTGGAGCACGTGGCAGGCAGCCGGCGCCGCTCCGGACAGCTCCTACGCGCCCGCCCCGCAGGAGTTCTACCGGAATATGCTGTCCGTCGCTCCCGGCTGGAAGACCGGCGGCTGGACGCGCTGGGGCCTCACCGACCCCGTCCCCCGGGTCTGCCCCGCCTGCGACGCCGAGATGGACCCGCTACTGACCATCGCCTCGACCGAATGGGACGACAGCACCCGCAGTTGGATCCCGTACGAGGAGCAAGCCCACAGCACACCCTCCACCGCCAACCCTCACCCCGCGACCCCGGCCAAAGTCGAGATCGCCGGGGGCTACGATCTGCAGCTCTACGCCTGCCCGGCATCGCCAGACCATCCGCATACGGACCTGATCCAGTGAGATTTTCTCTACGCCGATACGCGGGCCTGGGCCTACCCGGCCGACCTTCGCGGTCAACGCACCAGCCGTTGCGGTAGGGGGAGGCTGCGGGTGGGGAAGGCAAGTCGCGGCAAGCGATTACGCAGCCAGGGACGTAGCCAGGCTGTGGACTGCTGCCAGTGCGGCGCGGACGGCGCAGCGGTTGCGGGTGCGGTCGCTGGAGTGTCTGCGTGGCAACCCGTGGGTGCAGACCCGGACCCCGACCCGGCGAACCTATGTGGTCAGAGCACTAGCCGAGGGTGAGCGTCGTGCAGGCGGGGCCGTGCTCCGACTTCGACTCGCACTCCTCCCCTCTTGGCTCCTCGGGGTTGGAGGCCGAGATGTCGATGAGCGAGACCCCCGCAGGAGGCACGAGCGGGACGTCGATCCGCTGGTCGACCTCGCCCTGGTCGTCCGGCCGGAGCATGCTCCAGTAGAGGTCATGCGATTTCTTGTCGTCAGGAAGGCCTTCGGGGGTCACGGCCACCGCGATCCGCGCCCACTTCTGCACGCCGTCCGCGTGGATGTTGAAGTGCAGCCTCATGTGGGAGCGGGGGCCGTCGAGTCTGACCTCGGTGATGGTCGGGCGGCCGTTGCCGCCCGCGGCCTGGGCGGCGCCGACCACGGCCACGCTCAGGGACGTCATGTAGAAGACGACGCCGAGGACGAGGACGCCCGTCTCCCACAGGACCCCGCGGCCCGTGGGGCGGATGAGCAGGGCGGCGATGCTGCAGACGATGGCGATGATGGCGCACAGCGAGGCCACGTAGATGGGCCACGACCTGTTGTTGAGGGCGACGAATACGAACCGGCTGGTGAGGCCGAGCGTGGTCATGATGCCGGCCACCGCCACGAGGGCGCCTGCGAGGATCTTGGCCACGTCGTCCAGGCGCTTGCCGAGGGCGGCCTGGATCTCTTCGAGGGTCGGAGGGGGAGGGGTCTGCGAACCGCCCATGTGGAGTTCCCGATCGTCGGTCTCTTGCCGGACGACGTCAGGTTCGCACCTGGTGCGGTGCCGGACGCGGACGGCGGGCGGGCGGGCCCCGGCCGGGGCACAGCGTTCCCCTGTGCGGCCCAGCCGCCCGGGGGCCCCGCAAACCGGCGGGGCCCCCGGGCGCCGGCGCGCCCGGTTCAGCGGGCGTTGAAGTACTTCGCCTCCGGGTGGTGGATCACCATCGCGTCGGTGGACTGCTCGGGGTGCAGCTGGAACTCCTCCGAGAGCTGTACGCCGATCCGCTCCGGCTGCAGCAGGTCCGCGATCTTGGCGCGGTCCTCCAGGTTGGGGCAGGCGCCGTAGCCCAGGGAGAAGCGGGCGCCACGGTACTTCAGGGCGAACATGTCTTCGACGTCGTCGGGGTCCTCGTCACCGAAGCCCAGCTCCGAGCGGACGCGCGCGTGCCAGTACTCGGCCAGTGCCTCCGCCAGTTGGACGGACAGGCCGTGCAGCTCCAGGTAGTCGCGGTAGGAGTCGGAGGCGAACAGCTCCGCCGTCGCCTCGCCGATCCGCGAACCGACCGTGACGACCTGAAGGCCGATCACGTCCCGCTGGCCGGAGTCCTCCGGGCGGAAGTAGTCCGCCAGGCACAGCCGCCGGCCGCGGCGCTGGCGCGGGAAGGTGAAGCGGGTGCGCTCGGTGCCGTCCTCATGCAGGAGGATGAGGTCGTCGCCCTTGCTCACGCAGGGGAAGTAGCCGTAGACGACGGCCGCCTCCAGCAGGTTCTCCGTATGCAGCTTCTCCAGCCAGCCGCGCAGCCGCGGCCGGCCCTCGGTCTCCACCAGCTCCTCGTACGTGGGGCCGGTCGTACGGGCCTGCTTCAGGCCCCACTGGCCCTTGAACAGCGCGCCCTCGTCCAGCCAGGACGCGTAGTCCTTCAGCGGGATGCCCTTGACGACCCGCGTGCCCCAGAAGGGCGGCTCGGGAACGCGGTTGTCGGTGGCGACGTCCGAGCGCACGGAGCCCTCCGGCTCCTCGGCCTCCTCGACGGCGACGGTCCGCTTCGGCACCCGCCGCTGCTTGAGCTCCGGCAGCGACGCGCCCGGCACGCCGCGCTTGACGGCGATCAGCGCATCCATCAGACGCAGGCCCTCGAACGCGTCGCGGGCGTAGCGCACCTCGCCCTCGTAGATCTCGTGCAGGTCCTGCTCGACGTACGCCCGTGTCAGCGCGGCACCGCCCAGGATCACCGGGTAGTCCGCCGCCAGCTTGCGCTGGTTCAGCTCCTCCAGGTTCTCCTTCATGATCACGGTGGACTTCACCAGGAGCCCGGACATGCCGATGACGTCCGCCCTGTGCTCCTCGGCGGCTTCCAGGATCGCCGAGACCGGCTGCTTGATGCCGAGGTTGACGACGTTGTAACCGTTGTTGGAGAGGATGATGTCGACGAGGTTCTTGCCGATGTCGTGGACGTCGCCGCGGACCGTGGCCAGCACGATCGTGCCCTTGCCCTCGGCGTCGGACTTCTCCATGTGCGGCTCCAGGTAGGCGACCGCGTTCTTCATCACCTCGGCCGACTGCAGCACGAACGGCAGCTGCATCTGGCCGGAGCCGAAGAGCTCACCGACGACCTTCATGCCCTCCAGCAGCGTGTCGTTGACGATCTCCAGCGCGGGACGGCCCAGCAGCGCCTCGTCCAGGTCGGCCTCCAGGCCGTTCTTCTCACCGTCGATGATGCGCCGCTGGAGCCGCTCGTCCAGCGGGAGGGCCAGCAGCTCCTTCGCCTTGCCGGCCTTCATGGACTTGGTGTCCACGCCCTCGAACAGCTCCAGGAACCGCTGCAGCGGGTCGTATCCCTCGCGCCGCCGGTCGTGGATGAGGTCGAGGGCGACCTCGCGCTGCTCGTCCTCCAGCCGGGCGATCGGCAGGATCTTCGAGGCGTGCACGATGGCCGAGTCCAGGCCGGCCTCGACGCACTCGTTGAGGAAGACGGAGTTGAGGACCATGCGGGCGGCCGGGTTGAGGCCGAAGGAGATGTTGGACAGGCCCAGCGTCGTCTGGACATCGGGGTGCCGGCGCTTGAGCTCCCTGATCGCCTCGATCGTGGCGATGCCGTCCTTGCGGGACTCCTCCTGGCCGGTGGCGATGGTGAAGGTGAGGCAGTCAACGATGATGTCGGACTCCTGCACCCCCCAGTTCCCCGTGAGGTCGGCGATCAGCCGCTCCGCGACGGCGACCTTGTGCTCGGGCGTACGGGCCTGGCCGTCCTCGTCGATCGTCAGCGCGATCAGCGCCGCACCGTGCTCGACGGCCAGCCGGGTGATCCTCGCGAAGCGGGAGTCCGGCCCGTCGCCGTCCTCGTAGTTGACGGAGTTGATCACGGCCCGGCCGCCCAGCTTCTCCAGGCCCGCCTGGAGGACCGCGGGCTCGGTGGAGTCCAGCACCAGCGGCAGCGTGGAGGCGGTGGCGAAGCGGCCGGCGATCTCGGCCATGTCCACGACGCCGTCGCGGCCCACGTAGTCGACGCACACGTCGAGCAGGTGCGCGCCCTCCCGGATCTGGTCGCGGGCCATCTCGACGCAGTCGTCCCAGCGGCCGGCCAGCATGGCCTCGCGGAACTTCTTCGAGCCGTTGGCGTTGGTCCGCTCGCCGATGGCGAGGTAGGAGGTGTCCTGGCGGAAGGGGACGGTCTGGTAGAGCGAGGAGGCGCCCGGCTCCGGGCGCGGGCTGCGCTCGGTGGGCGTCAGGTCGCGGACCCGCTCGACGACCTGGCGCAGGTGCTCGGGGGTGGTGCCGCAGCAGCCGCCGACCAGGGAGAGCCCGTACTCGTGGACGAACGTCTCGTGCGCGTCCGCCAGCTCGGCCGGCGAGAGCGGGTAGTGCGCGCCGTTCTTGCCCAGGACGGGCAGGCCGGCGTTGGGCATGGCGGAGACGCGGGTGCGGGCGTGCCGGGAGAGGTAGCGCAGGTGCTCGCTCATCTCGGCGGGGCCCGTCGCGCAGTTCAGGCCGATCATGTCGATGCCGAGCGGCTCCAGTGCCGTGAGGGCCGCACCGATCTCCGAGCCGAGCAGCATGGTGCCCGTCGTCTCGACCGTCACCTGCACCAGCAGCGGCACATCCGCGCCCGCCGCCTCCATCGCCCGCCGGGCGCCGATGACGGAGGCCTTGGTCTGCAGCAGGTCCTGGGTGGTCTCCACCAGGATCGCGTCGGCGCCGCCCGCGATCAGGCCCTCGACGTTCTGCTGGTAGGCGTCGCGCAGCCTGCCGTACGGGGCGTGTCCCAGGGTCGGCAGCTTGGTGCCGGGTCCCACCGAGCCCAGCACCCAGCGCGTGCGGCCGTCGCCGGTGGCGTACTCGTCGGCGGCCTCGCGGGCGATGCGGGCGCCGGCCTCGGAGAGCTCGAAGATGCGCTCGGGGATGTCGTACTCGCCCAGCGCGGCGAGGTTGGCGCCGAAGGTATTGGTCTCCACGCAGTCCACGCCGACCGCGAAGTAGGCCTCGTGCACCGAGCGCACGATGTCGGGGCGGGTGACGTTGAGGATCTCGTTGCAGCCTTCGAGCTGCTGGAAGTCCTCGAGGGTTGGGTCCTGCGCCTGGAGCATCGTGCCCATCGCTCCGTCGGCCACCACCACTCGGGTGGCGAGGGCCTCGCGCAGTTGCGCGGCTCGGGCGGAAAGGGTCGATGGCGTGTGCGAGGCCATGGAAATGCTCCCGGGTGTGCGACGGCTGTCGGCTTTACGCCCTCCCTGCAGGGGGGCGTACGCGGCAAGCGTAGCTGGCGGCACCGTCGGCGGCAGAGGGCGTCCCATCCCCTGGACGGCCTGGGTCACCATGGACCCGGCCACCCGGATTGGGCCGGAGGGACCATCTGGATGATCATGGTCATGGCTGCTGTCCAGTACCCCCTGGTCGGCATCGGCCGATAGTGTTCAGCATTGCCGAACGGAGAGCCGGGCGGCGGGTGAGGAGGTAGCTCGATGGCACGGACCATCCAGTCGCTCGAGCGGGCGGCGGCGATGTTGCGGCTGCTCGCGGGTGGCGAGCGGCGGCTCGGCCTGTCCGACGTGGCCTCCGCGCTGGGGCTGGCGAAGGGTACCGCGCACGGCATCCTGCGGACGCTGCAGCAGGAGGGCTTCGTCGAGCAGGACCCCGCCTCGGGGCGCTACCAGCTCGGGGCCGAGCTGCTGCGGCTGGGCAACAGCTACCTGGACGTGCACGAGCTGCGGGCGCGCGCCCTGGTCTGGGCGGACGACCTGGCCCGCTCCAGCGGCGAGAGCGTTTATCTCGGTGTCCTCCACCAACAGGGCGTCCTCATCATCCACCACGTCTTCCGCCCCGACGACAGCCGCCAGGTGCTGGAGGTCGGCGCGATGCAGCCGCTGCACAGCAGTGCGCTCGGCAAGGTGCTGTGCGCCTACGACCCGGTGGCGCATTCGGAGGTCACCGAGAACGACCGCGAGGCGTTCACCCCGCGGACGGTGACGGCCCTGCCCGACCTGGAGGGCGTGCTGGACCTGACCCGCGCCCGCGGCTGGGCGGCGGACGTCGAGGAGACATGGGCGGGCGTCGCGTCCGTCGCCGCCCCCATTCACGACCGGCGGCGGATGCCGGTCGGCGCGGTGGGCATCACGGGTGCGGTGGAGCGGGTGTGCGAGGGCGGCGAGCTGCGGGCGCAGCTGGTCGCCGCGGTGCGGGACTGCGCGCGTGCGGTCTCCCGCGATCTTGGTGCCGGACGCTTCTGAAAACAGGTGGTCCGGTCGGATAATGAGCCCGATCGGAGGTGCCCGAGACCGGCCCGTTACCGGCTGGTATCCGAACGTAGATTTAAGGCCAGATGGCCGGGAGTTTCCGGTCACAGAGCCCTTGACGCGCCCTTAACCGTGCAGGAAGCTGCCGTTCATCGGTCGGCATTGTCGAACACCTGACGACAATATTCGCTATGGTGTGCAGTGCCACGGGACCGATCAACGCCCTCTCGGAGGGCGCGGACCACCGGAGGGACCCGGGGTTCGCCTTCCCCTGGACGAAGGACAAAGGAGTCGCGGGTGTCCAGCTCCGACATCTTCACCGGTGAGTTCATCGGTACCGCAGTATTGATTCTGCTCGGCGGCGGCGTGTGTGCCGCCGTCACTCTGAAGCGCTCTAAGGCACTCAACGCGGGCTGGCTCGCCATCACGTTCGGCTGGGGCTTCGCCGTCCTGGCGGCGGCGTACATCGCCCAGCCGTCCGGCGCGCACCTCAACCCGGCCGTCACCCTCGGTCTCGCGATCGACGGCGCGGTCGAGTGGAGCGACGTGCCGCTGTACATCGGCTCCCAGCTGCTCGGCGCCATACTCGGCGCCACCCTGGTGTGGGTCACGTACTACGGACAGTTCCAGGCCCACCTGACCGACCCCGAGATCGTCGGCAGCCTCAACCCGCAGGAGGGCATGGTCGACCAGACCGCCGCCCCCAAGGCCGGCCCGGTGCTCGGCATCTTCTCCACGGGCCCCGAGATCCGCAACGTGGTGCAGAACCTGGCCACCGAGATCATCGCCACCGCGGTGCTGGTGCTCGCCATCCTCACCCAGGGTCAGACCAAGGGCCTGGCCGTCAGCGGCACCGGCGTGCTGATGGTCGCCTTCGTCGTGGTGAGCATCGGCCTCTCGCTCGGCGGCCCCACCGGCTACGCGATCAACCCGGCACGTGACCTCGGCCCCCGCATCGCCCACGCGCTGCTGCCGCTGCCGAACAAGGGCGGCTCCGACTGGAGCTACGCCTGGATCCCGGTGGCCGGCCCGCTCGTCGGCGCCGCCCTCGCCGCAGGCATCCACAAGCTCGCCTTCTGAGCACCCGCCGAGACCTTCAGACTCCCAGGAGCAGACACACCATGACCGACACCACCGGCAGCCACGGCCACGGTCCGTTCATTGCCGCGATCGACCAGGGCACCACGTCCTCCCGCTGCATCGTCTTCGACCGCGACGGCCGCATCGTCTCCGTCGACCAGAAGGAGCACGAGCAGATCTTCCCGAAGCCGGGCTGGGTCGAGCACGACGCCGTCGAGATCTGGACGAACGTCCAGGAGGTCGTGGCCGGCGCCGTCGAGAAGGCCGGGATCACCTCCGCCGACGTCAAGGCGATCGGCATCACCAACCAGCGCGAGACCACGCTGCTGTGGGACAAGAACACGGGCGAGCCGGTCTACAACGCCATCGTCTGGCAGGACACCCGCACCGACGCCCTGTGCAAGGAGCTCGGCCGCAACGTCGGCCAGGACCGCTTCCGCCGTGAGACCGGCCTCCCCCTGGCCTCCTACTTCTCCGGCCCCAAGGTCCGCTGGCTGCTGGACAACGTCGAGGGCCTGCGCGAGCGTGCCGAGCGCGGCGACATCCTCTTCGGCACCATGGACTCCTGGGTCATCTGGAACCTCACCGGCGGCGTCGACGGCGGCGTGCACGTCACGGACGTCACCAACGCCTCCCGCACCATGCTGATGAACCTGCGCTCCCTGGAGTGGGACGAGCGCATCCTGGCCTCCATGGACATCCCGGCCGCCGTGCTGCCGGAGATCCGCTCCTCCGCCGAGGTCTACGGCAGCGCCAAGGACGGCGCCCTCGCCGGCGTCCCCGTCGCCTCCGCGCTCGGCGACCAGCAGGCGGCCCTCTTCGGCCAGACCTGCTACCAGAAGGGCGAGGCCAAGTCCACCTACGGCACCGGCACCTTCATGCTGATGAACACCGGTGACGAGCCCGTCCAGTCCTACAACGGCCTGCTGACGACCGTCGGTTACCGCATCGGCGACCAGAAGCCGGTCTACGCCCTCGAGGGCTCCATCGCCGTCACCGGCTCCCTCGTGCAGTGGATGCGCGACCAGATGGGCCTCATCAAGAGCGCGGCCGAGATCGAGACGCTCGCCAGCTCCGTCGAGGACAACGGCGGCGCCTACTTCGTGCCGGCCTTCTCCGGCCTGTTCGCCCCCTACTGGCGCTCCGACGCGCGCGGTGTCATCGCGGGCCTGACCCGCTACGTCACCAAGGCGCACATCGCCCGCGCCGTGCTCGAGGCCACCGCCTGGCAGACCCGCGAGATCACCGACGCCATGACCAAGGACTCCGGCGTCGAGCTGACCGCGCTCAAGGTCGACGGCGGCATGACCTCCAACAACTTGCTGATGCAGACGCTCTCGGACTTCCTGGACGCCCCCGTGGTGCGCCCGATGGTCGCGGAGACCACCTGCCTCGGCGCTGCCTACGCCGCCGGCCTCGCCGTCGGCTTCTGGCCGGACACCGACGCGCTGCGTGCCAACTGGCGCCGTGCCGCCGAGTGGACCCCCCGCATGGATGCGGAAACGCGTGACCGCGAGTACAAGAGCTGGCTCAAGGCCGTCGAGCGGACCATGGGCTGGATCGAGGACGAGGAGTAATCATGACAACCCCGCAGAGCGTTCCGACCCTGGGAACGCACCCGGCCGCCGGTACCACCCCGGGCCGCGCCGAGACCCGGGACAGGCTGTCCAACGCGACGTACGACCTCCTGGTGATCGGCGGCGGCATCCTGGGCACTTCGGTGGCCTGGCATGCCGCGCAGGCCGGACTGCGGGTCGCGATGGTGGACGCCGGTGACTTCGCCGGCGCCACCTCCTCCGCGTCCTCCAAGCTCGTCCACGGCGGTCTGCGCTACCTGCAGACCGGCGCGGTCAAGCTGGTCGCGGAGAACCACCACGAGCGCCGGGTGCTGGCCAAGGACGTGGCCCCGCACCTGGTCAACCCGCTCACCTTCTACCTGCCCGTCTACAAGGGCGGGCCGGTGGGCGCGGCCAAGCTCGGCGCCGGTGTGTTCGCCTACTCGGCGCTGTCCGCCTTCGGCGACGGCGTCGGCAAGGTGATCTCCCCGGCCAAGGCCCAGGCCGACAACCCGGGTCTGCGCACGGACAACCTCAAGGCCGTCGCGGTCTACTACGACCACCAGATGAACGACTCCCGCCTGGCCGTCATGACGGTCCGCGCGGCCGTCGAGTCCGGCGCGGTCGTCCTCAACCACGCCGAGGTGACCGGCCTGCGCTTCACGCACGGCAAGGTCACCGGCGCCGACCTCAAGGACCGCACCGACGGCACCGAGTTCGGCATCGACGCGCGTGTCGTCCTCAACGCCACCGGCCCGTGGGTGGACCACCTGCGCAAGCTGGAAGACAAGGGCGCCGCGCCGTCGATCCGCCTGTCCAAGGGCGCGCACATCGTGATGAAGCGCAAGTCGCCGTGGAAGGCCGCCATGGCCACCCCGATCGACAAGTACCGCATCACCTTCGCCCTGCCCTGGGAGGACCAGCTCCTCCTCGGCACCACCGACACCGCGTACGAGGGCGACCCGGCGGACGTGCACGCCACCGAGGCCGACATCCAGCAGATCCTGGACGAGGCGGCGTTCTCCATCAAGGACGCGGACCTCGACCCCTCCCTGATGACGTACGCCTTCGCCGGCCTGCGCGCGCTGCCCGGCGGCCCCGGCGACGTGTCCCAGGCCAAGCGCGAGACCGTCGTCTCCGAGGGCAAGGGCGGCATGCTCTCCGTCGCCGGCGGCAAGTGGACGACCTACCGCCACATCGGCCGCACGGTCATGAAGAAGCTCGCGCAGGTGCCGGGCAGCCCGCTGACCGAGGACATGGAGCCCGTCTCCAGCCTGGTCCGCCGCACCCCGCTGCCCGGTGTCGCCAACCCCAACGCGGTCGCCCACCGCCTGCTCGTGGACCGCGACCCCGGCAGCCGCATGGACCCGCTGACGGCCCGCCACCTGGCCACGCACTACGGCTCGCTGGCCTTCGACATCGCGCGCCTGGTCAACGAGGACCCCTCGCTCGGCGAGCGGATCCACGAGGACGGCCCGGAGATCTGGGCCCAGGTCGTCTACGCCCGTGACCACGAGTGGGCCGAGACGGTGGACGACGTCGTGCGCCGCCGTACCACGCTGACGGTCCGCGGTCTGGACACCGAGGACGTCCGCACCCGCGTCAAGGACATGCTCGGCGACAAGAGCTGACCTCACGACGCAGTGACGAAAGGGGAGGGGCGCCCGGCGCCCCTCCCCTCCGCGCGTCGGCACCGGCAGGCAACCAACGCGCGCCCCCGCTCGTCCCTCGGAGGGAAGAGGGGGCGACATGAACCGGCCAAAGACACGCCGCAGGCTGCCGCGCAGGCGCCTGGTGACGCGCATCGCACTGGCGCTGCTCCTGCTGGTGCTGGCACCCGTCGTGGCGGCGGGCAGCGCGCTACGGGCCTCCTACGCCGGGGCACCCGCGGACGAGGCCGTCACCCGGGGCCGCGACGCCGTGTGGCTCGGGCACGCCTGGGTGGACGGCCGGCGCGGCCCGGCCGACCTGGCCCGGCTGCGCAAGCGGATCGGCGACACCGGCATCCGCGACCTGTACGTGCACGCGGGCCCACTGGAGCACGACGGCACCCTGCCCCCCTCCGCCTACCGCAACGCCCGCTGGCTGATCGACTCCGTGCACCGCGAACTGCCGGGCGTACGGGTGCAGGCCTGGCTGGGCGACAAGCTGGTCCGCCGGGGCGGCGGCGGGCTGCGGCTGGCCTCGGCGCCCGCACGCGACGCGGTCGTGGCGAGCGCCCGGCAGGTCATGGGCGCCGGGTTCGAGGGCGTGCACCTGGACGTCGAGCCGGTACCCACCGGTGACGACGACTTCCTGAAGCTGCTGGACTCGCTGCGCCCGGCGGTGCGTTCGGCCGGCGGAGTGCTGTCGGTGGCCGCCCAGCAGATCGACCCGCTGCCCTCGATGCACAGCGCCTCGGGACTGTGGGGCGGCCAGAAGTGGTGGACACAGAGCTACTTCGGCAAGGTCGCCCGCCGTACGGACCAGATAGCCGTCATGTCCTACGACACCGCGCTGCCGTGGGAGAACCTCTACGGCGGCTACGTGGCCCGGCAGACCACCCTCGCCCTGCAGGTCACGCCCAAGGAAACGGATCTGCTGATGGGCGTGCCCTTCTACCACACCGACAATCTCGGCCACCAGAGCCGGGCCGAGACCGCCGCGGCCGCCGTGCGCGGCACCCGCCTGGGGCTCAGCCGCGAGGACCGGCACCGGCAGCGGTTCGGGCTGGCGCTGTACGTGGACTTCGCGGCCACCGAGGCGGACTGGCGTGCCTACCGCGCCGGATGGGGTGTGCGTGGCTGAAAGTCCCTCCCCCTCAGGGGCTGCGAACCGGGGTCTTCGAAGTCGTAGGCTGGGGGCACACGCAAGGCAACCGCAACTGCACGGAACGGCAACCGGCGGCGCCACGGACCCAACCCGTGCGCCCCGGTCGGAAGGAGGCGCTGGGTGATCGAGCTTGAGGGGGTTCCCGAGCTGATCGACCCGGTCATGATCTGTGCCTTCGAGGGCTGGAACGACGCCGGTGACGCCGCGTCCAGTGCGGTCGCGCACCTGGACCGGGAGTGGAAGGGCGAGGTCTTCGCCGCGCTCGACGCCGAGGACTACTACGACTTCCAGGTCAACCGGCCCACGGTCTGGCTCGACGGCGGCGTACGCAAGATCACCTGGCCGACCACCCGGCTCTCCGTGGTGCGCACGGGCGGGGCCGACGGCAAGGGCGCCTCCCGCGACCTGGTCCTGGTGCGCGGTATCGAGCCGAGCATGCGCTGGCGCTCCTTCTGCAACGAGATCCTGGGCTTCGCCCACGAGCTGGGCGTGGAGATGGTCGTGGTCCTGGGCTCCCTGCTCGGCGACACCCCGCACACCCGGCCCGTGCCGGTCAGCGGGGTGACCTCCGACCCGGACCTGGCCCGGAGCCTGGATCTGGAGGAGTCCCGCTACGAGGGCCCGACCGGCATCGTCGGCATCCTCCAGGAGGCGTGCACCCACGCCGGAGTCCCGGCGGTGAGCCTGTGGGCCGCCGTGCCGCACTACGTCTCCCAGCCGCCGAACCCGAAGGCCACCCTGGCCCTGCTCAACCGCCTGGAGGACCTGATCGACCTGCGCATCCCGCAGGGCGAGCTCCCCGAGGACGCCCGGGCCTGGCAGCTGGGAGTGGACCAGCTGGCGGCCGAGGACAGCGAGGTCGCGGAGTACGTGCAGTCGCTGGAGGAGGCGCGGGACACCGCCGATCTGCCGGAGGCCTCCGGTGAGGCCATCGCGCGCGAGTTCGAGCGCTATCTGCGCCGCCGGGACGGGCAGCCGGGCCCCGCACAGCCGGGCCAGGCCGGCGGCCTCGCGGCCGAGCCCGGCCTGGCCGAGGGCGGCCGGGACGGCTCGTACCTCCGCGACACCACCAGCGGCCGTACGCGGCCCCCGCGCCGGAAGGCCAAGGACGAAGAGGCCGGTGCGGAGGGGGCCGGGGGCACCGGTGGTGCCGGTGCGGCCCCGGAGGAGGACGTGGACGGCCCGGACGGCGAGGGCTGAGGCCCGTGCGCCCCGTGGGCTGACGTTCACGGGATATTGACGCGACGCACCGTAACGGTCGGTCGTACACTTGTCGGTCCGGTGAAGGCCGGTTCGCTGCACCTGTCACAGGGTGCGCGGACCGGCCTTCTCGTCCCCTCAGGAGGTGTGCGGATGACCAGCACCATTCCCGCAGTCGACACCCGTTCGGCGGCATCGGCCCTGCAGGCCGTCCTGCTCGACATGGACGGCACGCTGGTCGACACCGAGGGCTTCTGGTGGGAGGTGGAAGTCGCCGTCTTCGCCGAGCTGGGGCACCAGCTGCTGGAGGAGTGGCGCGAGGTCGTGGTCGGGGGCCCGATGACGCGCAGCGCCTCCTTCCTGATCAAGGCGACGGGCGCCAGGATCGCCGTCGCCGAGCTGAGCGTGCTCCTGAACACCCGCTTCGCCGAGATGATCGGCCGGGGCGTGCCGCTGATGCCGGGCGCGCGGCGGCTGCTGGCGGAGCTCGCGGCCCACTCGGTGCCCACGGCCCTGGTCTCGGCCTCGCACCGGACGATCATCGACCGGGTGCTGCACAGCCTCGGGCCGCAGCACTTCACCCTGACCGTCGCGGGCGACGAGCTGGCCCGTACGAAGCCGCATCCGGACCCGTACCTGCTGGCTGCCGCCCGGCTGGGGGTGGATCCGGCCCGGTGCGCCGTCGTGGAGGACACCATGACGGGCGTCACCGCCGCGGAGGCGGCGGGGTGCCGGGTGGTGGCGGTGCCGTCCCTCGCGCCGATCCCGCCGGCCCTGGGCCGTACGGTCGTCGGCTCGCTCGAGGATGTCGATCTCTCTTTTCTCCGTGGCCTGATCACGGTCTGACGGCGGGGATGCACCGAGCGTGCGGTGCGGAATGACCAAGAACTCTGGGCGCTCGGCCGATTGTTTTCCGTGACGAATACGGCGGCCGAATTCCTCCGGGCGAGGGCGCCCTCGAAGAAGTGACGTTCGTCACCGGCCCTGATGTCCGCGCGTCGGCTTGCGTGCTCGCGAAAGTGCTCTCACGGAGGCTGAAGCGCACCCTTGTGTCCCGATTGATCAACCAGTGCCGGAATCGTTCCGGCGTCCGGATATCGGACATTCGCCTGCCGTTATCACCGCGTGATATCGCATCAACTTCATCATGTTCCGGGGCCGGTGGCCGCGCGCACTAATCTTTTCGCGAGAACTTCACGGCTGCCCGTATGACCAGCACATCAGGTATCGGTAAGGTCCGGGCACCGAACGCACCACAGGGAGAACCCCAGACAATGAACCGCAAGACGTTGGTCCTGCCCGCCGTGGCGGGCCTGCTGGCCCCCGTACTCGTCGCCTGTGGCGGGAGCGAGGGAGCCGGCGGAGCCAAGGCCATCGTCGTCGGGACCACCGACCGGTTCGAGGAGACCACCGACGCGCCCGCGCCCTTCGACCCGGCGGCCGCGTACGACATCGGCGCCTGGAACGTCCTGCACAGCACGTTCCAGACCCTGCTGCGGCTGCCCCGCTCCGGCACGGCCCCCGTCGCCGACGCGGCCGAGAAGTGCTCCTTCGCGGACCGCAACAACGAACAGTTCCGGTGCACCCTGCGCGAGGGCCTGAAATTCTCCAACGGACACGCGCTGACCGCCGAGGACGTCAAGTTCTCCATCGACCGCGCCCGGGCCATCAACTTCGAGAACGGCCCGGTGGCGCTGCTGAACGTCATCGACGTCGTGGAGACCCCCAGCGAGCGCGAGGTCGTCTTCCACCTGAAGTCGCCCGACGCGACCTTCCCGCAGAAGATCGCCACGCCGGCCGCGGCCATCGTCGACAGCGAGTCCTACGAGAAGAACAAGCTCGGCAACGGCTTCAAGACCGTCGGCTCCGGTCCGTACACCCTGAAGACCGAGCAGAAGGACGGCCGCGTCGTCAAGGCCACCTTCACGAAGAACCCGGACTACAAGGGCTCCGTGAAGATGCAGAACGACAAGGTCGAGATGCGCTTCTACGACGACTCCAAGGTGATGGAGAAGGCGCTGGGGGACGGCGACATCGACATCATGAACCGCGCCATGCTGCCCGAGCAGATCGGCCGGCTGCGCTCCTCGGCGGAGAAGGGCGTCCGCCTGCTCGAGTCGCCGGGGCAGGAGATCAGCTACCTGGCCTTCAACACCGAGGACTCCTCCGTGAAGTCCAAGGCCGTGCGCCAGGCCATGGCCCAGCTGATCGACCGGCAGACCCTGACGCGCGACGACTACAACCGTACGAGCGAGCCGCTGTACTCGATGGTGCCGACCGGTATCACCGGCCACCAGAACGCGTTCGCCAACAGGTACGGCGAGCCCAATGTCGACAAGGCGCGCTCCATCCTGAAGAACGCCAACGTCACCTCATCGGTGCCGATCACCCTCACCTACACCACGGACCACTACGGTGAGGCCACCGCCAAGGCGTTCAAGACGATCCAGAAGCAGCTGAACGCCAGCGGCCTCTTCAGCGTCAAGCTCCAGGGCGTCAAGTGGTCGGACTTCCGCCCCGAGGCTGCCAAGGGCAAGTACGCCGTCTACGGCATGGGATGGTTCCCCGACTTCCCGGACCCCGACAACTACGTCGCACCGTTCGTCGGCAAGGACAACTTCCTCGGCTCCGCCTACCGGAACTCCAAGATCGAGGAACTGATCCCGCAGTCGCGCCAGGCGTCCCAGCGCGACGGGGCCGCCAAGTACTTCCAGCAGGCCCAGGACATCGTCGCCGACGAGGTCCCGGTGCTGCCGCTGTGGCAGGGCAAGCAGTACGTGGCGGTCCGCGACAAGATCACCGGCGCCGAGTGGGCCCTCAACGCCTCCTCCGAGCTGCAGCCGTGGGAGCTCGGCCGCGGCGCGTGACACCCCGCTCCACCGCTCCACCTGATCAACCCGCTCCACCCGCTCCACCAAGCTCCACAGAACGAGTTCTACAGCTTCAGACGGTCTCTTCAGCGATACAGGAACTGTGAGGAACGTGCACGTGAGGAAACGTGACCAGTGGCTCGCCGCCCCGCTCGGCGCGGGGCTTGCCGCCGCCCTGCTCAGCGGGTGCGGATCGGAAGACGGCAAGGCGGCCGGCACCGGGGAGTCGGTGGTCATGGGAATGTCGGACGAGGTGCTCGCCACCGACCCGGCATCCGGTTACGACCCGGGCTCCTGGCTTCTGTTCAACAACGTCTTCCAGTCGCTGATGGCCTTCCCCAAGGGCAGCACCACGCCCGTCCCGGAAGCCGCCAAGAGCTGCAAGTTCAAGAACGAGACCAGCACGGTCTACCAGTGCGAGCTGCGCGACGGGCTGAAGTTCAGCAACGGCCACGACCTCACCTCCGAGGACGTCGCCTTCTCCTTCCGCCGCACGCTGAAGATCAACGACAAGAACGGTCCGGCGGCGACGATGCTCTCGTCGATCCAGGACATCAAGACGCCGGACAAGTCGACCGTCGTCTTCCAGCTCAAGCGGTCCGACGCCACATTCCCGCAGAAGATAGCCTCCGGCGCGGGATCGATCGTCGACCACACGGAGTACCCGGCCAACAAGCTCCGGTCCGACGGCAAGGCCATCGGCTCCGGCGTCTACAAGCTGTCGTCCTTCGACAAGTCCAAGGCCGTCTTCAAGGTCAACGGCTCCTACCAGGGCGCCGCGACCGTGCAGAACAACGGCATGACCATCAAGTTCTTCCACGGTCAGCAGGACGCGCTGAAGTCCGCCGTCCAGAAGGGCGACGTCGACCTCGCCTACCGTGGTCTGGCCATGAAGGACATCGCCGACCTGGAGTCCGCCTCCCTCGGTGACAAGACCAGTCTCAAGGTCGTCGAGGGCACCAGCGCCGAGGTCCAGCACCTGGTCTTCAACACCAAGGACTCGGTGGTCGGCAAGGTCGGCGTGCGCAAGGCCATCGCCTACCTCGTCGACCGCAGCACCCTCGTGCGGGACGTCTACAAGCGCACCGCCGAGCCGCTGTACTCCGTCGTCCCCAGCGGGATCACCGGCCACAAGACGCCGTTCTTCGACCTCTACGGGGACCGGCCGAGGCCCGACAAGGCGGCCGACGCCCTGAAGTCCGCGGGCGTCACCGGCAAGGTCAAGCTCACCCTGTGGGCCACCCCGGTCCGCTACGGCCCCGCCACCGTGGCCGAGTTCCAGGAGATCGCCAAGCAGCTCAACGCCAGCGGCCTCTTCGAGGCGGACGTCCAGAGCGTCCCCCTGGAGGAGTACGAGAAGGGCATCGAGGCCGGGAAGTACGGCGTCTACGTCAAGGGCTGGGTGCCCGACTACCCGGACCCCGACAACTTCACCGCGCCGTTCTTCGGCGAGGACAACGTCCTCGCCAACAACTACCAGTCCAAGGAGATAGCCGGCATCCTGCCGGCCACTGCCGCCCAGGGCAGCCGCCCGGCGACCGTCAGCGACTTCATCAGGCTGCAGAAGACCGTCGCCGACGAGGTGCCCGTGCTGCCGCTGTGGCAGGGCAAGCAGTACGCGGTGGCCAACGGCCGCATCTCCGGTCTCCAGTGGACCCTCGACGCCTCGACCGTCTTCCGATTCTGGGAGATCAGCAAGGCCGCCAAGGAGTCCTGACCGGCTCCGACCCCAGGACGCCCCGGTGCCGCTACTGCGCGCCGGGGCGTACCAGTCCGCTCTCGTAGGCGTAGACCGCGGCCTGCACCCGGTCCCGCAGGCCCAGCTTCGTCAGGACGTGCCCCACATGCGTCTTGACCGTCGTCTCGCTGACGAACAGATCCGCCGCGATCTCCGCGTTCGACAGGCCGCGCGCCACCAGCTTCAGCACCTCGACCTCACGCTCGGTCAGCGTGTGCAGCGTGTCCGGCAGCGGCTCCTCGCCCGACGGCAGATGCCCGGCGTACTTGTCCAGCAGCCGCCGTGTGATGCTCGGCGCCAGCATCGCCTCGCCGCCCGCCACCACCCGGATCGCCTGCACCAGCTCATTGGCGGGCGCGTCCTTCAGCAGGAAGCCGCTGGCCCCCGCGCGCAGCGCCTCCACCACGTACTCGTCGAGGTCGAAGGTGGTCAGCACCAGCACCTTCGCCGGGCCGTCGCGCTCCGGCCCGGTGATCTGCCGGGTCGCCTCGACGCCGTCCATGCGGGGCATCCGGATGTCCATCAGCACCACATCGGGCTGCAGCGCCCGGACCTGGTCGAGCGCCTGCAGACCGTCCCCGGCCTCCCCGACGACCGCCAGGTCCTGCTCGGCCTCCAGGATCATGCGGAAGCCGGTGCGCAACAACGGCTGGTCATCGACCAATAGGACGCGGATCGCCACAGGAGAACTCCTTCGCTAGACCGGCTCCATTCTGCCCTGACCCGCTTCGCCCGGGGCAGCCGGTCCGGGCGCGGACTCCACGCGCTGCGCGGGCACGGGCAGCGGGTACGGCGGGGGAGTGCCACCGAATTCCGGGCACAGGGCCTTGTGGTCGCACCAGCCGCACAGCTTCGTCGGCCGGGGCCGCCAGTCGCCCGTCTCCGTGGCCAGCGAGATCGCCTCCCACAGGCCGCGCAGCTTGCGCTCCACCGCCAGCAGCTCCGCCTCGGCCGGGTCGTACGTGAGCACATCGCCACTGCCCAGATAGACCAGCTGCAGCCGGCGCGGCACCCGGCCGCGCAGCCGCCACACCACCAGGGCGTAGAACATCATCTGGAACAGGGCGTCCCCCCGGTACTGCGGGGCCGGGGCCTTGCCCGTCTTGTAGTCCACGATCCGCACGTCACCCGACGGCGTCACATCCACCCGGTCGACGATGCCCCGCAGCTTCAGCCCCGCCTCGCCCGCACCCTCGATCACGGTCTCCACGAAGAGCTCCCGCTCGGCCGGCTCCAGCCGCGTCGGGTCCTCCAGCTCGAACCACCGCTCGACCAGCCGCTCCGCGTCCCCCAGCCACGTCGCCAGCTGCTCCTCGTCGTGCGAACCGTCCTCCCGGCGGAACAGCTCCGCCAGCTCCGGCCGGCCCGCCAGCAGCTTCTCCCACTCGCCCGGCACCAGCCCCCGCGCCCGCGGTGCCGTCCGCTCGGCCGCCGGCGCGTCGAAGAGCCGCTCCAGCACCGCGTGCACCACCGTGCCGCGTGTGGCCGCCGGGCTCGGCTTCTCCGGCAGCTTGTCGATCACCCGGAAGCGGTAGAGCAGCGGGCACCGCATGAAATCGGCCGCGCGCGACGGCGACAGCGAGGCCGGGCGCACGGCCCCCGACGGGGCGGCGCAGCGGTCCCCGGCCGGCTCGCCGGACTGCCCGGCGGAATTATCGGTGGCGGTATCCATGACAGAGACCCTACGGCCCGTCACTGACAGTCGGCCGCATACCATCGACGGTAGACCCCCTCGCACTGCATGATCGTGACAGCGCACCAGGCGGGTGCGGGGGGCCGGAGCCGACGAGGGGACACCGTGGACAACAGCGGGCAGGGCCAATCCGGCGGCGGGGGCACAGGCCGGCCGGCCGGGCCCGGGGACCGCAAGCCGAAGCGCCCGCGCGAGGCCGGCGGCGGCATCCTCATGGGCCGCCCCTTCGGCGTGCCCGTCTACGTCGCGCCCAGCTGGTTCCTGGTCGCCGCCCTCATCACCTGGGTCTTCGGCGGCCAGCTCGACCACGTCCTGCCCGAGCTGGGCCGCGCCCGCTACCTGGTCGCCCTCTTCTTCGCCGTCGCCTTCTACGCCTCCGTGCTGGTCCACGAGCTGGCCCACACCGTCGCGGCCCTGCGCTTCAAGCTCCCCGTGCGCCGCATCCAGCTGCAGTTCTTCGGCGGCGTATCGGAGATCGAGAAGGAGAGCGAGACCCCCGGCCGCGAATTCGTCCTCGCCTTCGTCGGCCCCCTGCTCTCGCTCCTCCTCGCCGGCGTCTTCTACCTCGGCCTGCTCGCCGTCGACCCCGACTCCGTACCCGGCGTCCTGCTCGCCGGACTGATGGTCTCCAACCTGCTGGTCGCGGTCTTCAACCTGCTGCCCGGCCTGCCCCTGGACGGCGGCCGGATGCTCCGCGCCGTCGTCTGGAAGATCAGCGGCAAGCCCATGACCGGCACCGTCGCCGCGGCCTGGGTCGGCCGCGCCCTGGCCGTCGCCGTCCTCGTCGGCCTCCCGCTGCTCACCCACGGCGGCGGCCTCGGCGGCAGCGACTCCGCGGACTTCGGCGGCGTCGACATGCTCACCGACGCCCTGCTCGCCGCGATCCTCGCTGCGATCATCTGGACCGGCGCCGGCAACAGCCTGCGCATGGCCCGGCTCCGCGAACACCTGCCCGCCCTGCGCGCCCGAACGCTCACCCGGCGCGCCGTGCCCGTCCAGGCCACCACCCCGCTCTCCGAGGCGCTGCGCCGCGCCAACGAGGCGGGAGCCCGCGCCCTGGTCATCGTCGACGGACAGGGCCGGCCCACCGCACTGGTCCGCGAGGCCGCCATCGTCGGCATCCCCGAGCACCGCCGCCCCTGGGTCGAGGCCGGCACCCTCGCCCAGGACCTCACCGACGGCATGCGCCTGTCCGCCGACCTCTCCGGCGAGGAGCTCCTGGAGACCCTGCGGGCCACGCCCGCCACCGAATACCTGGTGACCGAGGACAGCGGCGAGGTCTACGGCGTCCTGTCGACCTCCGACGTGGAGCGCGCCTTCGTGGCCGCGATGGCCAGGCCCTCCCCCTGAGCCTCGTGGTGCCGGGCCCTCCCGGCGCCCGGTAGGCTGGTCACATGTCCGAACCGACCGGTGCCGCCCGCCGTCGCGGCCCCTTCCAGGTCGGGGACCAGGTCCAGCTCACCGATCCCAAGGGACGCCACTACACCTTCACGCTCGAGGCCGGGAAGAACTTCCACACCCACAAGGGTTCCTTCCCCCACGACGAGCTGATCGGTGCTCCCGAGGGCAGTGTTGTCCGTACCACGGGAAACGTCGCCTACCTCGCGCTGCGCCCCCTGCTCCCCGACTACGTCCTGTCCATGCCCCGCGGTGCCGCCGTGGTCTACCCCAAGGACGCGGGGCAGATCCTGGCCTTCGCCGACATCTTCGCCGGCGCACGCGTCGTCGAGGCGGGAGTGGGCTCCGGCTCGCTCAGCGCCTTCCTGCTGCGTGCCATCGGCGACCAGGGCATGCTGCACTCCTACGAGCGCCGCGCGGACTTCGCCGAGATCGCCCAGGCGAACGTGGAGCGCTACTTCGGCGGCCCGCACCCCGCCTGGCAGCTGACCGTCGGCGATCTGCAGGACAACCTCTCCGACACCGACGTCGACCGTGTCGTCCTCGACATGCTCGCCCCGTGGGAGTGCCTGGAGGCCGTCTCCAAGGCACTCGTGCCCGGCGGCATCCTGTGCTGCTACGTGGCGACCACCACCCAGCTCGGGCGGACCGTGGAGTCCATCCGTGAGATCGGCTGCTTCGCCGAGCCGCAGCCGTGGGAGTCGATGGTCCGCAACTGGCACGTGGAGGGCCTCGCCGTCCGCCCGGACCACCGGATGATCGGCCACACCGGCTTCCTGGTCACCGCCCGCCGCCTCGCCGACGGCGTGGAGCCCCCGATGCGCCGCCGCCGCCCCGCCAAGGGCGCGTACGGCGACGACTACGAGGGTCCCAACAAGGGCTGACCCCACACCACGCACAGGCGCCGCCGCCGGGATCGCACTTCGCGGAACTCGGCGGTGGCGCCTCTTCGTTGGGGGTCCTTCGAGGGCCTGCGGCGCGCGAGTCCCTGTTCCGCGACCGGGTGGCCGTATGGCACGATGCGGAAGATCCTCGTCCCCCGCAGCTCTCACAGGAGTCGGCGCGCGTGCAGCCAGCAGGACCCGAGCCCCACCCGCACTCCCGTCCCCGCCCGGCCCACTGGCTCGCCACCGCCGCCGCGCTGGCCGCCGTGCTCGCCGGCGCGGCCCTCGCCGGTCCCGGCGACGCCACGGCCACCGCGCCCGCCGCGGCGACGGCCGCACCGGACGCGCACGCCGCGCGCTATCCCGTCGACTGCGGCTCCGCCGGCCCGGACGTCGTCCGGCAGGCCCCCGCCGACCTGGACGGCGACGGGCGGCCCGAGACCGTCGTGGTCGTGCGCTGCCCCTCCGGCGCGGGCACCCGGCCCAGCGGTGTGTACGTCCTCGCGCCCCCGGCCGCCGAGAGGGGTGCGCCACGGGTCGTGGCGACCCTCGTGGACCCCCGCGAGAAGATGGGCGTCACCGGCCTGGAGGCCGCCGGAGGCACCGTTTCGGCCACTCTCCTCGGCTACTCCGCCGCGAGTGTGCCGCGCTGCTGCCCGGACATGCGCCGTGTGGTCAAGTGGCACTGGCGGGACGGGAAGTTCGTCCTGACAGCACAGCCCGTCGCGGGAAGCGTCTGATCCGTAACGTCCTGTTACCCGGCGTCCGGCCCGTAAACCTCGACCTTGTCGGAAACGCGCCTGACATGGATGCAGTCGCCCGGGCACTCCTTCGCCGAGTCCCGGACGTCGTTCAGCAGCGGCAGCGGGACGGGCGTGGTGGCACCCTTGTCCTGGAGCAGCTCGTCGTCGGCGCTCTTCACATAGGCCAGACCGTCGATGTCCAGCTCGAAGACCTCGGGGGCGTACTGCGCGCAGATGCCGTCCCCGGTGCACAGATCCTGGTCGATCCAGACTTCCAGTTCGCCGAGTCCGTCTTCCTGCACGGTCATCTCGCCTGCCGTTCCCTACGTATGTGAATCAATTGGAGCCAGCACTGACGGGTGTTGACCGAGTCGACGATACAACCGCCCGCTTTCCGATGTTGGTGGGTGGGTATCCCCCTGACGTGAGGACGTGCGCAAGGGTGAAGATCGGACACACTCCGACCGGGTTTGTGATCTAGGGGTTTCAACCTGCACCGGCCCAGGTAGGGTCAGGAAGCGTCCAGCTCCCCTTGGAGGAGGTGAGGACCGTGGCAGCCCACGACGACGACATGAACCGCGGCATCCGGCCGGGACGAGGGTCTGACGACCCCGCGGGCCAGGTTGCCTATCTCGAGCAGGAGATCGCCGTCCTGCGACGCAAGCTCGCCGACTCTCCGCGTCACACGAGGATCCTCGAAGAGCGGATCGTCGAGCTCCAGACGAACCTGGCCGGGGTGTCCGCACAGAACGAACGGCTCGCGAACACCCTCCGTGAAGCTCGCGACCAGATCGTGGCCCTCAAGGAAGAAGTGGACCGGCTCGCACAGCCGCCCGCCGGCTTCGGCGTCTTCCTGCAGGCGAACGAGGACGGCACGGCCGACATCTTCACCGGGGGCCGCAAGCTCCGGGTGAACGTCAGCCCGAGCGTTGAGATCGAGGACCTCCGGCCCGGCCAGGAGGTCATGCTCAACGAGGCGCTCAACGTGGTCGACGCCATGGAATACGAGCGGGCCGGGGACATCGTCACCCTCAAGGAGATCCTCGAGGACGGCGAACGCGCCCTGGTCATCGGACACACGGACGAGGAGCGGGTGGTGAGGCTCGCCGAGCCGCTGCTGGACATCACCATCCGCCCCGGCGACGCCCTGCTGCTCGAATCCCGCTCCGGCTACGTCTACGAGGTCATCCCGAAGAGCGAGGTCGAGGAACTCGTCCTCGAAGAGGTCCCGGACATCGACTACACGAAGATCGGCGGCCTGGGAAACCAGATCGAGCTGATCCGCGACGCGGTCGAGCTCCCCTACCTCTACCCCGACCTCTTCAAGGAGCACGAACTGCGCCCGCCCAAGGGCGTGCTGCTCTACGGCCCGCCCGGCTGCGGCAAGACGCTCATCGCCAAGGCCGTCGCCAACTCTCTTGCCAAGAAGGTCGCCGAGGTCACCGGCAAGCCCGCGGGGAAGAGCTTCTTCCTCAACATCAAGGGCCCCGAGCTGCTCAACAAGTACGTCGGCGAGACCGAGCGGCACATCCGGCTGATCTTCCAGCGGGCCAGGGAAAAGGCCAGCGAGGGCACCCCGGTGATCGTCTTCTTCGACGAGATGGACTCCCTCTTCCGCACCCGCGGCTCCGGGGTCAGCTCGGACGTGGAGAACACCATCGTCCCGCAGCTGCTCTCCGAGATCGACGGCGTGGAGGGCCTGGAGAACGTCATCGTCATCGGCGCCTCCAACCGCGAGGACATGATCGACCCCGCGATCCTGCGCCCCGGCCGGCTCGACGTGAAGATCAAGATCGAGCGTCCGGACGCGGAGGCCGCCAAGGACATCTTCTCGAAGTACCTGACCGAGACCCTCCCCCTGCACGCGGACGATCTCACCGAGCACGGCGGATCGGCCAGGGCCGCCGTCGACGGCATGATCCAGTCCGTCGTCGAGCAGATGTACGCGGAGTCCGAGGAAAACCGCTTCCTCGAGGTCACGTACGCCAACGGAGACAAGGAAGTCCTCTACTTCAAGGACTTCAACTCCGGCGCGATGATCCAGAACATCGTGGACCGGGCCAAGAAGATGGCCATCAAAGCCTTCCTCGACCACAACCAGAAGGGTCTGCGCGTCTCCCACCTGCTCGCCGCCTGCGTGGACGAGTTCAAGGAGAACGAGGACCTGCCCAACACCACCAACCCGGACGACTGGGCCCGGATCTCCGGCAAGAAGGGCGAGCGAATCGTCTTCATCCGCACCCTGGTCACCGGAAAGCAGGGCGCGGACACCGGCCGCTCCATCGACACCGTGGCCAATACGGGCCAGTACCTGTAACACCGCCGTCCGGCTGCGGATGTCCCTGTTGTTCTCGTCCCCCCGCCTCCCGGCGGAGGGACCCAGGGCGTCCGCAGCCGGACGCGTTTTGCCCCACTTGTAGGACTCGTACAACGACCTGTTCCGCGCACTGCACGAACCGGAGCAATGACTGTAATGATCTCCCCAGCGCCGCAAAGCCGTTCTAGGCTCTTCGGTACCGCCGCACAGCGCAGTGGGGGATCGGGGACCGTATACGGACCGGAAGCGCAGCGGTACTTGAGCGCCGACCCCACCAGGGGGCGCCGCCGGGCAAGGAGGGCCGCATGACCGTACGGCGAGTAATGGGCATCGAGACGGAGTACGGGATCTCCGTCCCCGGTCACCCGAACGCCAATGCCATGCTCACCTCGTCCCAGATCGTCAACGCCTACGCGGCCGCGATGCACCGGGCACGCCGTGCCCGCTGGGACTTCGAGGAGGAGAACCCGCTGCGGGACGCCCGAGGCTTCGACCTCGCCCGCGAGGCGGCGGACTCCAGCCAGCTCACGGACGAGGACATCGGCCTGGCCAATGTCATCCTCACCAATGGCGCACGCCTGTACGTCGACCACGCCCACCCCGAGTACAGCTCGCCGGAGATCACCAACCCCCGCGACGCCGTCCTCTGGGACAAGGCGGGCGAGCGCATCATGGCGGAGGCCGCCGAGCGCGCCGCCCAGCTCCCCGGCGCCCAGCCCATCCACCTCTACAAGAACAACACCGACAACAAGGGCGCCTCCTACGGCACGCACGAGAACTACCTGATGAAGCGGGAGACCCCCTTCTCCGACATCGTGCGCCACCTGACGCCCTTCTTCGTCTCCCGCCAGGTCGTCACCGGGGCCGGCCGGGTCGGCATCGGCCAGGACGGCCACGAACACGGCTTCCAGATCAGCCAGCGCGCCGACTACTTCGAGGTCGAGGTAGGCCTGGAGACCACCCTCAAGCGCCCCATCATCAACACCCGCGACGAGCCCCACGCCGACGCCGAGAAATACCGCCGACTGCACGTGATCATCGGCGACGCCAACCTCTCCGAGATCTCGACCTACCTCAAGCTGGGCACCACCGCTCTGGTGCTCTCGATGATCGAAGACGGCTTCATCGCCGCCGACCTCGCCGTGGACCAGCCCGTCCGCACCCTCCACCAGGTCAGCCACGACCCCTCGCTGCGCCGCCTGATCACGCTCCGCAGCGGCCGCACACTCACGGCCGTCCAGCTGCAGATGGAGTACTACGAGCTGGCGCGCAAGTACGTGGAGGACCGCTTCGGGGCGGACGCGGACGAGCAGACCAAGGACGTGCTCACCCGCTGGGAGGACGTCCTGGGCCGGCTGGAGCACGACCCCATGAGCCTGGCCGGCGAGCTGGACTGGGTGGCCAAGCGCGAGCTGCTCGAGGGCTACCGCCGCCGCGACCGCCTGGACTGGGACGCGGCCCGGCTGCACCTGGTCGACCTCCAGTACGCGGACGTACGCCCCGACAAGGGGCTCTACAACCGCCTGGCGGCCCGCGGCAAGATCAAGAGGCTCCTGGACGAGGCCGATGTGGCCCGCGCCCGCACGGCCCCGCCGGAGGATACGCGGGCCTACTTCCGCGGCCGCTGCCTGGAGCAGTACGCCGACGACGTGGCGGCGGCCTCCTGGGACTCGGTCATCTTCGACCTCCCGGGCCGTGACTCGCTGCAACGCGTCCCCACGCTGGAGCCACTGCGCGGCACCCGCAACCACGTCAAGGAACTCCTGGACCGCTGCCGCACGGCGGAGGAACTGGTCCGTGTCCTGTCGGGCGGCTGAGCGGGGATCCCTCCAGCGGTAGCCGGGAGAGGGTCTGAGAAGCACGTGAAGCGGGAATCATCAGGGTGGTTCCGGGACGTTGTAGGAAGTGCAGGGCCGATGCCGGACCCTGCTTGTAGGGTCTGATCTTGTAGGTCTCGTGTACGTGTACGTCGAAACCGAGCGGGGTGAGGGGTATGGCGACCAAGGACACCGGCGGCGGGCAGCAGAAGGCCACGCGTTCGACAGAGGAGGTCGAGGAGCAGGCGCAGGAAGCGCAGGCATCCGAGGACCTCAAGGAGCGCCAGGAGAAACTGTCGGACGACGTGGACTCTGTGCTGGACGAGATTGACGACGTCCTGGAGGAGAATGCCGAGGACTTCGTGAGGTCATTCGTCCAGAAGGGCGGGCAGTAGGGGCGATTTGCCTTCGATTCGAGTGGCTTACAGCAAGCGGCAGTACGGCATGACAGAGGACGAGCGAAACCAGCTCGTGGCCGCCCAAGGAGGCGTCCGCGTGATCTGCCTTGCCGCTCCGCCGGAGCACGTGGATCATGATCACGAAACGGGTGCTGTGCGTGGCGTGCTGTGCTTCAGCTGCAACGCCGCCCTGGGGCAGTTCAAGGATCGGCCGGACGCCATGAGGCGTGCCGCCGAATACGTGGAAGGAAACGTGTGGAAGCCAACCCTCGTAGCACCGGGCGTCTACCAGCTGCCTTCCTGACGCCGGGCTCGTCGTCCTTCATGGACTTCCTCGGTGCGCATCAGCCGGATCTGCTGCCGCGCAACCGGACGCTGCCCGCGCCCGGGGTCATCGAGGCCCCGCACGGGACGACCATCGTGGCCGCGACGTTCCCCGGCGGGGTGGTGCTCGCCGGTGACCGGCGGGCCACCATGGGCAACATCATCGCGCAGCGCGACATCGAGAAGGTCTTCCCCGCCGACGAGTACTCGGCCGTGGGTATCGCGGGCACGGCGGGGCTGGCCGTGGAGATGGTCAAGCTCTTCCAGCTGGAGCTGGAGCACTTCGAGAAGGTGGAGGGGGCTCAGCTCTCGCTGGAGGGCAAGGCGAACCGCCTGTCGACGATGATCCGCAGCAACCTGGGCATGGCCATGCAGGGCCTGGCCGTGGTGCCGCTCTTCGCGGGCTGGGACGTGGACCGGCAGAAGGGCCGCATCTTCTCCTATGACGTCACCGGCGGGCGCTCGGAGGAGCACGGCTTCTCGGCCACCGGTTCCGGCTCGCTGTTCGCGCGGGGGTCGCTCAAGAAGCTCTTCCGGGAGGACCTGACCGAGGGGCAGGCCACCACGCTGGTCGTCCAGGCGCTGTACGACGCCGCCGACGACGACTCGGCGACCGGCGGTCCCGACCTCGCACGCCGTATTTATCCGATCGTCACCGTCATCACCGAGGAAGGTTTCCGCAAGCTCACGGAGGCCGAGTGCTCCGAGGTCGTCCGCGCCATTCATGAGCGGCGGCTCGAGGAGCCCGACGGTCCGCGGGCCGCGCTCCTGTGATGCCCTCCTCACCGACGGAACTCCAGACAAGAAGGGACGGATAACGGTGTCGACGCCGTTCTATGTCTCACCCCAGCAGGCCATGGCCGATCGCGCCGAGTACGCCCGCAAGGGCATCGCGCGCGGCCGCAGTGTCGTGGTCCTCCAGTACAACGATGGCGTTGTCTTCGTCGCCGAGAACCCGTCCCGCGCGCTGCACAAGGTCAGCGAGATCTATGACCGGATCGCCTTCGCGGCGGTCGGGAAGTACAACGAGTTCGAGAACCTGCGCATCGGCGGGGTGCGCTATGCCGACCTGCGCGGCTACACCTACGACCGCGGCGATGTCACGGCCCGTGGCCTGGCCAACGTCTACGCGCAGACGCTGGGCACGATCTTCTCCAGTGCGGGCGAGAAGCCGTACGAGGTCGAGCTGATCGTCGCGGAGGTCGGTCCGGCCCCCGAGGACGACCAGATCTACCGGCTGCCGCACGACGGCTCGATCGTGGACGAGCACGGCTCGGTGGCGGTCGGCGGTAACGCCGACCAGATCAGCAGCTATCTCGACCAGCGGCACCGGGACGGGATGACGCTGTCCGAGGCGCTCAAGCTGGCGGTCGAGTCGCTGACCCGGGACGCCAACGGCAGCGAGCGCACGCTGACCGCCGAGCAGCTGGAGGTCGCGGTCCTGGACCGTAAGCGGCCGCAGCAGCGGAAGTTCAAGCGGCTGCTGGGGCGCCAGCTCTCCCGGCTGCTGGAGGAGAGCTCCAGCGCGTCCGGGTCGGCTGCCGCCTCCTCCGACGCCGAGGACACCGAGGAGTAATCCCCGGGGCCCCGCCCCGGACCCCGGCTCTCAAACGCCGGACGGGCTGCCGTCGGCCCGTCCGGTGGAGTTCCGGGTCACCAGTTCCACCGGCAGGGCGGCCGGTGCGACGGGCCGCTCGTCGAGTACGGCCACCAGCGCCCGCATGCCGGCCTCGCCCACGGCTTCGGCGGGCAGCCTGACCGTGGTCAGCTCGGGTTCGAGGGCGGTCGCCAGGGGCAGGTCGTCGAAGCCGGTCACCGAGACGTCGTCGGGCACCCGCAGCCCGAGCCGCCGGGCGGCCTTGCAGGCACCCGCGGCCAGCACGTCCCCGTCGCAGATCAGCGCCGTCGGACGGGGCCCGGGCCCGGTCAGGGCCCGCTCGGCGGCCCGGCGCCCCGCGTTGACGTCCAGCGCGGCGGGCTCGGTGCGCAGGGTCGTGCCGTCGGTTCCGCGCAGGGTCTCGGCCAGGGCACGGGCGCGTACCTGGAAGGTCCAGGAGTCGATGTCGGCTGCGATGTGCGCGAGCCGCCGGTGCCCGAGGGCGAGCAGGTGCTGCGCCACCTGCCGCATGCCGTCGGCGATGTCGAGGTTGACCGTCGCCGCGGCGGCGGTCCGCCCGGGGTCGCTGTCGATCATCACCAGGGGGAGGCCGCCCTCGCGGATGTCGGCCAGGGCGTCGGCCGCCATGGAAGAGGCGATGACGCCGTCGAGGGTAGCCCGCGCCGAGGCGAAGGGGTCGGGGGCGGGGCCGGTGCCCTCCGGCGAGGGGTAGAGCACCACGCCCATGCCGTGTTCGGCGGCGGCCCGGGCCGCGCCGGTGTAGACGCGGGCGAAGAAGTCGTTGGTGAGGGCGGGCACGACCAGCAGCGCGGTACGGGTGCGGCCCAGGCGCAGGTTCCGGGCGGCGAGGTTGGGCCGGTAGCCGAGCTCACGGGCGGCCGAGCGCACGGCCTCGGCGGTCGGCTCGGACACCCGGCCCCGCCACTTGCCGCCCATCACGAGGGAGACGGTCGCCTGCGAGACCCCCGCTGCCCGTGCCACGTCCCGGCTGGTGGCGCGGAGGGTGTCCGCGTGCCGCCCCCGGACGGTGGGCCGGCGAGGCCCGCTCTGCCCGTCGCCGTGTCCGCCCCCGCGCTCGACCTCCGTCACGGCTGTGACGCCCCTCTCCGGTGCTGCCTGCGGCTGGACCCGCGGGCTGCGGCCATGGTACGTATAACGACGCTAGTTATACGTAAAACCGGGATGGCTCGGTCAAAGTGAGCCGGCCGGGACGGCCCGGCCGGAGAACGAGAGGCGGACAATGGCGGCGGCGGGCGGCGGTTACGTCGACATGCTCAAGACGCGGCACGCGGCGCGACTGCTCACCGGCACCCTGGTGGGCCGGCTGCCGAATGCCACGGCCGCGCTGGCCATCGTCCTCTTCGTCCGTGCCGAGGGCGGCAGCTTCACCCTCGCCGGAGCCCTCTCGGCCGTCTACGGTGTGGCGAACGCCGTCGGCCAGCCGCTGCTGGGCCGTGCCGTCGACCTCTACGGCCAGCCGCGCGTCCTGCTGCCCTCGGCCGTCCTGACCGCCCTGGGCATGGGTCTCTTCACCATGGCGGGCCTGGACACGCTGCCGCTGACGTACGCGGCCATGGTTGTGGCGGGCCTCTTCGCGCCGCCGCTGGAGGGCAGCCTGCGAGCGCTGTGGCCGGCCGTCCTCAAGAACGAGGACGACATCCATGCCGCGTACTCCATGGATGCCATCGCGCAGGAACTGATCTACGTGGTCGGCCCGCTCATCGTCACCCGGATCGTCGCCCTGTGGTCCGAGGCCGCCGCGCTGAACGCCCTCCACCTGCTGGGCGTCCTCGGCGCGCTCGCGGTCGTCACCTCGCCGCCCTCGCGGAAGTGGCGCAGCGCGCCCCGCGAGGCCCACTGGCTCGGTGCGCTGCGCTCCCGCGGCCTGCTGGTGCTGCTCGGCGCGTTCTTCTTCATCGGCTCGGCCCTGGGCTCGATAGCCGTGGCGGCGGTCGCCTACGGTGACAGCCACGGCGGCGGCAACGTCGCCAGCTACCTCCTGTCGGCCCTCGGTGTCGGCGCCCTGATCGGCGGTTCGGTCTACGGCGCCCGGCAGTGGTCCGGCAGCCCCGAGCAGCGGCTGCGGGTGCTCGTCGCCGGCCTGGCCGTGGGGTACGTGCCGCTGCTGCTGGTGCCGGGCGTCGCCGCCATGACGGTCCTCGCCGCAGTGGCGGGTCTGTTCCTGGCGCCCGCGCTGGCCTGCGCGTTCGTCGTCGTCGACCGGCACGCCCCGCGCGGCACCGTCACGGAGGCGTTCTCCTGGCTGGTGACGTCCTTCGGCGTCGGCGCCGCCATCGGTACGGCCTTCGTGGGCCCGGCCGTCGAATACGGCGGTTCCACCGCCGGGTTTGTGGTGGCGGTGGGCGGCGGGGCCGCCGCGCTGCTCGTCCTTCTGGTGGCGCGGCGCTCCCTGCGGGCTCCCGCGACCCCGTCGCCGGTCGTGGCCCGGTCGGAAAATGATCGGAACGGGGCTGTCGAACCCGGTTTCAGCGCAGGGCATCAGGCGTAATGTTCAGGCATGGACCGCCGCATTTTCGGGCTGGAGAACGAGTACGGCGTCACGTGCACGTTCAGGGGACAGCGCCGACTGTCGCCTGACGAAGTGGCGCGCTACCTCTTCCGCCGTGTCGTTTCCTGGGGCCGCAGCAGCAATGTCTTCCTGCGCAACGGTGCCCGCCTCTACCTCGATGTGGGCTCGCACCCGGAATACGCAACACCCGAGTGCGACAGCGTGACCGAGCTGGTCACCCACGACAAGGCGGGCGAGCGCATCCTCGAGGGCCTGCTCGTCGATGCCGAACGCCGCCTGCACGAGGAGGGGATCGCGGGCGACGTCTATCTCTTCAAGAACAACACGGACTCGGCGGGGAACTCCTACGGCTGCCACGAGAACTACCTCGTGGCACGGCACGGGGAGTTCTCCCGTCTCGCGGACATCCTCATCCCCTTCCTGGTGACCCGGCAGCTGCTCTGCGGGGCAGGCAAGGTCCTCCAGACCCCGCGCGGCGCGGTGTACTGCGTCAGCCAGCGCGCCGAGCACATCTGGGAGGGCGTCAGCTCCGCCACCACCCGCTCGCGCCCGATCATCAACACCAGGGACGAGCCGCACGCCGACGCCGAGCGCTACCGCAGGCTGCACGTCATCGTCGGTGACTCCAACATGTCCGAGACGACCATGCTGCTCAAGGTCGGCGCCACCGACCTCGTCCTGCGCATGATCGAGGCCGGTACGGTCATGCGTGACCTGACCCTGGAGAACCCCATCCGGGCCATCCGTGAGGTCAGCCACGACATCACCGGCAGGCGCAAGGTCCGCCTCGCCAGCGGCCGCGAGGCGTCCGCGCTCGAAGTCCAGCAGGAGTACTACGAGAAGGCCGTCGACTTCTGCGAGCGCCGCGGGATCCGTACGGGCACGGTCGAGCGTGTGCTGGAGCTGTGGGGCCGCTCGCTGGAGGCCATCCGGGACGAGGACCTGGACCGGATCTCCACCGAGATCGACTGGGTGATGAAGTACCAGCTCATCGAGCGGTACCGGGCGAAGAACAACATCACCATGTCGCATCCGAGAATCGCGCAGATAGACCTCGCCTACCACGACATCCACCGCCGCCGCGGTCTGTACTACCTGCTGGAGAAGCGCGGCCAGGCGGCCCGGGTGTGCAACGACCTCAAGATCTTCGAGGGTAAGTCGGTGCCCCCGCAGACCACTCGCGCGCGGCTGCGCGGCGACTTCATCCGCCGTGCCCAGGAGCAGCGCCGGGACTTCACGGTCGACTGGGTGCACCTCAAGCTCAACGACCAGGCTCAGCGCACGGTGTTGTGCAAGGACCCGTTCCGGTCGGTCGACGACCGGGTGGAGAAGCTCATCGCCGGGATGTGACGCGTCGTAAAGGGCACGGGTGTGCGCCGGGTTCACCGGACCCGGCGCAGATCCGTGTCGGACGGGGTTGATCGGCGGGGCGCAGGCCGTAGAGTGACGGGCACTGCCCAGCGACCTCTATAGCCGAGTTGGACTTCATGAACCACACGAAGAACGCGCGTCGCCTCGCCGCGGCGTTGGCCGTGCCCGTCCTGCTGCTGACCGCCGCGGCGTGCGGGTCCGAGGACGGCGGCTCCTCCGGCGCCAAGGTGAAGGTGGAGGGGAAGTTCGGGGAGAAGCCCGAGATCACCGTGCCGAAGGACGCCAAGCCGGCGGACAAGCTCGTCGTCAAGACCCTGACCGAGGGCAGCGGCGAGAAGGCGGAGAAGGGCTCTTACGTCCGGATGGACTTCGCCGGGCAGACCATGAAGGACAACAAGCCGCTCGGCGGCACCTGGGCGAACGAGGACAAGGCGGCGGCCAAGGGCCCGCGCCGTCAGATGGTGCAGCAGCTGGGGCAGCCCAGCCAGGAGATGCCCGCCAAGGTGCTGGACGCCGTGATCGGCCAGAAGGCGGGCTCCCGCATCGAGGTCGAGGGCACGGCCAAGGCGCTGATCGGTGACCAGCTCAACCCGCAGGCCGGCGTCAAGCCCGAGGACGGTCTGGTGTGGGTCATCGATCTCGTCGGCGCCCAGAAGGTCGACGCGAAGAGTGAGGTCAAGGGCGAGCAGGCCAAGCCCGAGGCGGGCATGCCGGAGGTCAAGCCCAATGGGCAGAAGGCCGCCGACATCACCATCCCCAAGGACGAGAAGGCGCCGTCCGACCTCAAGGAGCAGGTGCTGATCAAGGGCACCGGCCCGGAGATCAAGGCCGGTGACGGCCTGATCGCCCAGTACACCGGCGTGAAGTGGGAGGACGGCAAGAAGTTCGACTCCTCCTGGGACCACGCCGGCGCCACGGCCTTCCAGATCGGCACCGGCTCGGTCGTCCAGGGCTGGGACAAGGGCCTGGTCGGCAAGCATGTGGGGGACCGGGTCGAGCTGGTGATCCCGCCGAAGCTCGGGTATGAGGGTCAGGCGCAGAGCGGTCTCGACAAGAACACGCTGGTCTTCGTCGTGGACATCGTGGGCAAGGTCTGATCCTCTGATCGAGATCTGCCAGAATTGCACGGTTGTCAGCAAGATTCCGTTCGTAGGAGCATTTTCGTGAGCATCGACAAGCCCGAGATCGACTTCCCGGAGGGTCAGCCGCCGGCGGACCTCGAGATCACCGAGATCTGGGAGGGCGACGGCGCCGAGGCCAAGGCCGGGGACTTCGTCAAGGTCCACTACGTCGGCGTGGCCTTCTCCTCCGGTGAGGAGTTCGACGCGAGCTGGAACCGCGGCGAGCCGCTGGAGTTCAAGCTCGGCGCCGGCCAGGTCATCCAGGGCTGGGACAAGGGCATCCAGGGCATGAAGGTCGGTGGCCGCCGCAAGCTGGTCATCCCCGCCCGCCTCGGTTACGGCGACCGCGGCGCCGGTGGCGGCGTCATCGCCCCGGGCGAGACGCTGATCTTCGTTTGCGACCTGATCGCCGTCTGATACACCCCGAACGAAGGCCGAGGGCCCGTGCCTGCCTGGCGCGGGCCCTCGGCTTTTGCCGTGGGAGCCGCGAGCGGTACGGTCAACGGTTGAGAGCACAAGTAGAGAGGGCGTCGATGGCGATTGCCAAGGCCGAGCGGTTGATGAATCTGGCGCTGTGCCTGCTGGGTACGCGTCGGCCGCTCAGCAAAGGGGAGTTGCGGTCCTCGATCGAGGCTTACATCGAGGCAGCTGCTGCGTCGGCGAGCGCGGCCGGTGACTCCGCGGGCGAGGACGCCTTCAACCGGATGTTCGAGCGCGACAAGGACGACCTGCGTGAGCTCGGCCTGATCATCGAGACCGTCGAGGGCCTCGACGGCGAGACCGGCTACCTCGCCCGCCGGGACAGCAACCGCCTTCCGGCGATCCCCCTCGACGTCGAGGAGTCCGCCGCCCTGGGTCTCGCCGCCAAGGTCTGGCAGCAGGCCCGTCTCGCCTCTGCCGCCAGCGGCGCGCTGCAGAAGCTGCGCGCGGCCGGCATGCCGCTGGCGGAGGACCCGTACGGGACCCACAGCGCGCTCGAGACCCGCATCCCCGTCCACGAGGCCGCCTTCGAGCCGCTGATGCTCGCCGCCCGGGACCGCCGGCCCGTGGTCTTCGACTACCGCAAGGGCAACGCCGCCCACCCGGAGCAGCGCCGTGTCGAGCCCTGGGCCCTGGAGTGCTGGCGCGGCCACTGGTACCTGGCGGGCTGGGACCGCGACCGCGAGGCCGAGCGGGTCTTCCGGCTCTCCCGCATCACCGGCAAGGTCCGCTCCCGGGCCCTGCCGTTCACCGCACCCGTGCCCGACCACGTCACGGTGCGCACCACGGTCGAGAGCTGGGCGGGCGAGAAGGCCACCGGCACGGCCCGCATCAAGGTACGGGCGGGCCATGGCTACCCACTGCGCGCCCGCGCCCTGAGCACGCACGACCTCGGCGGCGGCTGGGACGAGCTGGAGATCCCCTACGGGCACGGGCTGGACGCCTGGCTCGTGGAGTTCGGGCCCGATGTGATCGTGCTCGAGCCCGCCGAACTGCGGGCCGAAGTGATCGACCGGCTGCGTGCCGTGGCCAAGGGCTGAGAGGAACGGAACCGACCACTGATGGCCACCAACGCCATTGACCAGACCCGGCGGATGCTGTCGCTGGTCACCTACCTGCGCGAGCGCCCCGGTGCCCGGGTCACCGACGTGGCCCGCGCCTTTGGCATCACCGAGGACGAGCTGATCGGCGACCTCGACGTGCTGCCCATGTGCGGCACCAGCTTCCGGGGCGGTGACCTGCTGGACATCGACACCGACGGCGACCGCATCTGGTGGCACAACCCCGACGCCTCCGGCACGAGCACCGGCGAGCCGCTGCGGCTCGCCGCCGACGAGGCCACCGCGCTGCTGGTCGCCGCCCGCGCCGTGGCGACCCTGCCCGGGCTGCGCGAGAGCGACCGGCAGGCGCTGGTGCGCGCCACCGCCAAGATCGAGGCGGCGGCCGGGGAGGCGGCGGGCGCCAGCTCCCGGCTCTCGGTGACCTTCGAGTCCGAGGGCGGCGTCTTCGCCGACGTCGACCGGGCCATCTCCGAGCGCCGCCGCGTCTGGCTGCGCTACTACTCGCCCGCGCGCGACGAGCTCACCGAGCGTGAGGTCGACCCGATCCGGCTGTTCGCCGTCGGCCACACCTACATGGAGGCGTGGTGCCGGCTGTCCGAGGCGCGGCGCACCTTCCGCCTGGACCGGGTGGCCGAGATCCGGCTGCTGGACGAGCCCTCCGACCCGCCCCCCGTCGAGCTGCGCGACCTGTCCGAGGGGCTGGTGCAGCCGGCCGCCGAGGACCCCGAGGTCGTCATCGAGGTGGGGCCCGGCGGCCGCTGGGTCGCCGAGTACTACCCGCACGACCGGGCCGAGGAGCTGCCCGACGGCGGCCTGCGGATCACGCTGCGCACCCCCGACCCGGCCTCCCTGCGCCGGCTGGCGCTGCGGCTCGGCCGGGACGGGCGGATCGCCGCCCCGGCCGCGCTGGCCGACAGCGCACGGGACGCCGCCCGCGAGGCGCTGGCGGCATACGGAGAGTGAAGGGGAACCGCACAGTGGAATGGGCAGGGGACGTGAGGGACGCGAGGACGACCGCTGCCGCGGTCTTCAAGGCCGCGTGCCCGGACTGCCGGGGCTGCTTCGAGCTGGCCGCGGGTGCGCTGCGGCTGGCGATCGGCGCCAGTGACCGCACCACCTTCTACTCCTTCACCTGCCCCGACTGCGGCTCCGCGGTCCGCAAGCCGGCGGGGGAGCGGATCGTCGAGCTGCTGACGGGCGGCGGGGTCCGCACGTTGCGGCTGCACATCACCGCCTGACCACCGCTTCGCCCGTCCCGGCCGCCGTCCGGCCGCCGGCCCCCGCGTTCCGGCCGTTTCCGCGTCCTGCGGCATCCCCCGATAGGCTCGTCCCATGCTCTGGCCCATGCTCGCCATCGCCCTCGGCTTCTGCGGCATCGCCGTACTCGGTGTCCTCGCCGCGCGCGTGTTCGCCGAGACCCGGCGGCTGGCGCGGCAGGTGGACGAGGCCTCGCGGCGCGTCACCCGGGCCGCCGAGGACCTGGAGCGGGCCGCGGCACCGCTGGCCGCGCACACCGCGCACGTGGTACGCGGGGACTGACGGGACGGGGTCCCTCCGGCGGCCGCATCCGGTGCCCTGCTGCCCCGCCGGGGCGGACGGTACGCTGGTCGGGGTGGCCCTGTTGACGAGGCGGAGGGTCGCGACTGGGAGCATGCACAGGGATTGCCCAGCGTTTACCCCTGCGCGTTACGATCGCTGCGGTACGGCTGATGGACATATGTCCGATCAGTCGGTCAGCCCCACACCCATGCCGCCTCGGTGAGAAGGTAAACCACATGTTCGGACGGCTCGGCCCCACCGAGATCATCCTCATTCTTGTCGTCATCGTCCTGCTGTTCGGTGCGAAGAAGCTTCCGGACATGGCACGCGCCCTCGGCAAGTCGGCCCGCATCCTCAAGAGCGAGGCCAAGGCGATGAAGACCGAGGGCCAGGACAACGCCGCGGCCCCCGCCGACCCGCCGGCCGCCGAGCAGGCCCCCCGTACGATCAAGGCCGCGCCCGGCGATGTGACCTCCCGCCCGGTGAACGAGCCGAGCGACCGTACGACGCAGCAGCGCTGACCCAGGACAGACTGAGACGGCCGCCGAGGGCGTCCGTCTGCCGCACGAGATAGGGACGTGGGTTGCTGAAGTCTGCCCGGAAGCTGGAGAAGGACCCCGAGGGGCGGATGCCGCTCGCCGAGCACCTCCGCGAGCTGCGCAACCGGTTGGCGAAGTCCGTGCTGGCGATCGTGGTCGTGGCCGTGGTGGCCGCCTTCTACTACAGGGACATCATCGAGGTCTTCAAGCACCCGATCCAGGACGCGATCGGCTGCAAGGTCTCCTTCGCGGAGCTTGCGAAGAAGGACAGCCGGGCCAACTGCGGCAGCATCACGATGTCGGGTCTCGTCGGACCCTTCACCCTGATGGTGAAGGTCTCGCTGGTCTCCGGCGTCGTGCTGGCCACCCCCGTGTGGCTCTACCAGCTGTGGGCGTTCCTGGCGCCGGGGCTGCACAGGAACGAGAAGAAGTACGCGCTCGGCTTCGTCGCGGCCGGTGTCCCGCTGTTCGCCGCGGGCGGCTGGTTCGCGTACAAGATCCTTCCGTCGGCGGCGAAGGTCCTCATCGACTTCACGCCGGACGGCGTCAACAACCTCCTGCCGCTCGACGAGCTCATCGACCTCGTCACCCGCCTCGTGGTCGTCTTCGGGCTGTCCTTCGAGCTGCCGCTGCTGCTGATGATGCTCAACTTCGGCGGCGTGCTCACCGGACGCCGCATGCTGGGCTGGTGGCGCGGCATGATCATGGGCGTCACGGTCTTCTCGGCCGTGGCCACGCCGACCGTGGACCCGTTCTCGATGTTCCTGCTGGCCGGGCCGATCATCGTGCTCTACTTCATCGCCGTCGGCATCGCGCTCCTCAACGACAAGCGCAAGCGGGAGGCCGACCCCGACCGTCTGCTCGCCGACGACGAGGCGGCCCCGCTGGACCTCACCCCGCAGCCCGTCGGTGACAGCGCGCCGATGCCGGCCCTGCCGGAGCAGGTTCAGCACCACAGCGGCTACGACGACGTGACCTGATCCGCCGCCGCGGAAACTTAAGACCCCTGGGCGGTCGCCGGAAACGGCGGCCGCCTGGTCGTGTTCATGCCGCCTCGCGCAAGGCGGTAGTGTCCCCGCGTGACCAGCGACATCACGCTATTCGTCAACCCCTCGGCGGGCCGGGGCCGCGGCGCCCGCGCCGCCCAGCCCGCGGCCCGGGTGCTGCGCGACGCCGGCTTCGGCGTCCGTACGGTCGTGGGCGTGGACGCCCCCGACGCGCTGCGCCGGGCGCGCGAGGCGGTGGCCGCCGGCACGGGCGCGCTGATCGCCGTCGGCGGGGACGGCATGATGTCGCTGGCGCTGCGGGCGGTCGCCGGGACGCGCACCCCGCTCGGGGTGGTGGCCGTAGGCACCGGCAACGACTTCGCCCGCGCCGCCGGCCTGCCCGTACGGGACCCGCTCGCGGCGGCCGGGATCGTGGCCGCGGCGCTCAAGGGCGACGGCGGCCGGGCCGTCGACCTCGGCAGGGTGGGGGAGACCTGGTTCGGCACGGTCCTCGCCTCCGGCTTCGACTCGCGGGTCAACGACCGCGGCAACCGGATGCGCTTTCCCACCGGGCGGCTGCGCTACGACGTGGCCATGCTCGCCGAGCTGGCCGCGCTGCGGACCGTCCCGTACCGGATACGGCTCGACGACGGGCCGGAGCAGCGGATCGAGGCGACCCTGGTCGCCGTCGGCAACGGCGGCTCCTACGGCGGCGGCATGCGCATCTGTGCGGGCGCGCGCCTGGACGACGGGCTCTTCGACATCACCGTCGTCGGCCCCTGCCGCCGCTCGACGCTGCTCAGGGTCTTCCCGAAGGTCTACCGGGGCACCCACCTGGGCCACCCGCGGGTTACCACCTACCGTGCGGCGAAGGTGACACTGGCGACCGAACTGGAGCCGGGCGGCGTCACCGGTTACGCGGACGGCGAGCCGCTCGGCCCGCTGCCGGTCACCGCCGAAACGGTACCCGGGGCCGTACGGCTGCTGGGAGCTCAATAAAGATCGGGTGACTGTCGGAGGTCCCCGGTAGGCTCGTAGACAAGATGACCGAGGACATGTCCCCTGCTGAGCGCTACGCCCTGGCACGGCACCGCGCCGCGGAGCAGGCCACCGCGCTCGCCCCCTTCCGCGAGATGTACGACTTCGAGCTCGACCCCTTCCAGATCGAGGCCTGCCGGGCCCTGGAAGCCGGCAAGGGGGTACTGGTCGCGGCGCCGACCGGCTCCGGAAAGACCATCGTGGGCGAATTCGCCGTCCACCTGGCCCTCTCCCAGGGCCGCAAATGCTTCTACACCACGCCCATCAAGGCGCTCTCCAACCAGAAGTACAGCGATCTCGTCAAGCGCTACGGCGCCGCCAAGGTCGGCCTGCTGACCGGCGACAACAGCGTCAACCCCGACGCTCCTGTGGTCGTGATGACCACCGAAGTGCTGCGCAACATGCTCTACGCGGGCTCGCAGGCCCTGATAGGCCTCGGCCACGTGGTCATGGACGAGGTGCACTACCTCTCCGACCGCTTCCGCGGTGCCGTCTGGGAGGAGGTCATCATCCACCTCCCGGAGTCGGTGACCCTGGTCTCCCTGTCGGCCACCGTCTCCAACGCCGAGGAGTTCGGCGACTGGCTGGACACCGTGCGCGGCGACACCCAGGTGATCGTCGCCGAGGAGCGGCCCGTCCCGCTCTGGCAGCACGTGCTGGCGGGCCGGCGGATGTACGACCTCTTCGAGGAGCGCACGGACCACGGCGGCCGGGGTGCCGCGCGGCGCGAGGTCAACCCCGACCTGCTGCGCATGGCCCGCATGGAGAACAGCAGCACCTACAACCCGCGCGAGCGCCGCCGGGGCAAGATGGTGCGCGAGGCGGAGCGCGAGCGCGAGCGCCGCCAGCGCAACCGGATCTGGACGCCCAGCCGCGCCGAGGTCATCGAGCGCCTCGACGCCGAGGGCCTGCTGCCCGCCATCACCTTCATCTTCAGCCGCGCCGGCTGCGAGGCCGCCGTGCAGCAGTGCCTGTACGCCGGGCTGCGGCTCAACGACGACGCGGCGCGCGCGAAGGTGCGTGAGATCGTCGAGGAGCGCACCGCCCCCATCCCCGACGAGGACCTGCACGTCCTGGGCTACTTCGAGTGGCTGGAGGGCCTGGAGCGCGGCATCGCGGCGCACCACGCCGGCATGCTGCCGACCTTCAAGGAGGTCGTCGAGGAGCTCTTCGTCAAGGGCCTGGTCAAGGCCGTCTTCGCCACCGAGACCCTCGCCCTGGGCATCAACATGCCCGCCCGCACCGTGGTGCTGGAGAAGCTCGTCAAGTGGAACGGCGAGCAGCACGCCGACATCACGCCCGGTGAGTACACCCAGCTCACCGGCCGCGCCGGACGCCGCGGCATCGACGTCGAGGGCCACGCCGTCGTGCTGTGGCAGCGCGCCATGGACCCGGCCGCCCTGGCAGGCCTGGCCGGTACGCGCACGTACCCGCTGCGCTCCAGCTTCAAGCCGTCGTACAACATGGCGGTCAATCTGGTCTCGCAGTTCGGGCGGCACCGCTCGCGGGAGCTGCTGGAGACCTCGTTCGCGCAGTTCCAGGCGGACAAGTCGGTCGTCGGCATCTCGCGCCAGGTGCAGAAGAACGAGGAGGGCCTGGCCGGCTACCGCGAGGCGATCGACTGCCACCTGGGCGACTTCGAGGAGTACGCCCGGCTGCGCCGCGAGCTGAAGGACCGGGAGACCGAGCTGGCCAAGCAGGGCGCCGTGCAGCGGCGGGCCGCCGCCGCTGCCTCGCTGGAGCGGCTCAAGCCGGGCGACGTCATCCATGTGCCGACGGGCAAGTTCGCCGGCCTCGCCCTGGTGCTGGACCCGGGCCTGCCCGCCGGGCGCACCGACCGCCACCGCGGCTTCGACCAGTACGACGGGCCGCGCCCGCTGGTGCTCACCGCCGAGCGGCAGGTCAAGCGGCTCGCCGCCATCGACTTCCCCGTCCCGGTGGAGGCGCTGGAGCGGATGCGCATCCCGAAGTCCTTCAACCCGCGCAGCCCCCAGTCGCGCCGCGACCTGGCCTCCGCCCTGCGGACGAAGGCCGGGCACCTCGACCCCGGCCGGCACCGCACGTCGCGGGCCGCCGCGGCCGACGACACCGAGATCACCCGGCTGCGCGCCGCGATCCGCGCCCACCCCTGCCACGGCTGCGACGAGCGCGAGGACCACGCCCGCTGGGCCGAGCGCTACCACCGGCTGCAGCGCGACAACCGCCAGCTGGAGCGGCGCATCGAGGGCCGCACGAATACGATCGCGCGCACCTTCGACCGTATCTGTGCGCTGCTGAGCGAGCTCGGCTATCTGCGGGGCGACGAGGTGACCGAGAACGGCCGCCGGCTGGCCCGCCTCTACGGCGAGCTGGACCTGCTGGCCTCCGAGTGCCTGCGCGACGGCGTCTGGGACGGCCTCAAGCCGGCGGAGCTGGCGGCGTGCGCGTCGGCGCTGGTGTACGAGTCGCGGGCCGCCGACGACGCGGTGGCGCCGAAGCTGCCCACGGGGGAGGCGAAGGAGGCGCTCGCCGAGATGATCCGCATCTGGGGCCGGCTGGACGCCCTGGAGGAGGAGCACAAGATCAGTCAGGCCGAGGGCGTCGGCCAGCGCGAGCCGGACCTCGGCTTCGCCTGGCCCGCGTACCGGTGGGCCTCCGGCCACGGCCTGGACGAGGTGCTGCGGGAGATCGACATGCCGGCGGGTGACTTCGTGCGCTGGTCGAAGCAGCTGATCGACGTGCTGGGCCAGATCGCGGCGGCCGCCCCGGCCGGCAGTCCTGTCGCGCGGAACGCGCGCAAGGCGGTCGATGGGTTGCTGCGCGGGGTCGTGGCGTACTCGTCGGTGGGGTAGCGGGGGCTCCGCCCCCGGACCCCCGGTCCTCAAACGCCGTACGGGCTGAATGCAGCCCGTACGGCGCTTGAGGACTACGCACTCCCCGCAGGGGACCGCGTCAGCCCCAGAAGATCCCGCGCCGGCCCCGCCGGGTAGTGGCCCGTCGGCCAGACCGCGCGCAGGGCGCGGCGCAGCGGCAGATCCGCCACCGGTATCTCCACCAGGCGCCGCGCCGCCTGCTCCTCGCCGATCGCGAGCTCGCTGAGGACCGAAGGGCCCGCGCCGCTCACCACCGCGGCCTTCACCGCCGTGGTGGAGGCGAGTTCGAGCAGCGGCTCGGCCGCCACGAGAGGGCCGCGCGAGGACAGCGCCGCGTCCAGGACCTGTCGTGTGCCCGAGCCGCGCTCGCGCAGGATCAGCGGTGTGGCCGCCAGCTCCGCCGCGCCGAGCGGTGCGGCCCGGCGGGCCCACGGGTGGCCCGGTGCGGTGACCACGACGAGCCGGTCGTGGGCGATGACCGTGCCGTCCAGCCCGGGCGGCACGTCCAGCCCCTCGACGAAGCCGAGGTCCGCCTCCCCGGCGAGCAGCCGCCCGGCGACGGCCGCGGAGTTGCCGGCGAGCAGCGAGACGGCCGTACCGGGCCGCTCCGTGCGCAGTGCGATCAGCCATCCGGGCAGCAGGTACTCGGCGATGGTCATGCTGGCGGCTACCCGCAGCCGCGAGTCGCGCCGCCCCCGCAGGGCCTGCGCGCCCGCGTCGAACGCCTCCGCCGCCGCCACGATCCGCCGCGCCCAGTCCGTGACGAGCACCCCGGCGTCCGTCAGCCGCGAGCCGCGCGGCGAGCGCTCCACGAGGGCGACGCCGAGCAGCCGCTCCATGCTGCGCACCCGGCCGCTCGCGGCGGGCTGGGTGATGCCCAGCTCCCGTGCCGCCTGCCCGAGGCTGCCGAGCCGGGCCACGGCGAGCAGCAGCTCGAGCGCCCCGAGGTCGGGCACCCGGTGCGCGAGCGGCGACGGCCGGTCCTGGCTCATAACCCCAGCTTATGCCCTCATAGCCGGGCGGTCCCTGGTGAGGGCGCCCGGGCCCGGGGACGGTGGAGGCATGAGCCCGCACCCCCGCACCCGCCTCCGTCAGCTCGGCCCGAACTGGTACGCCACCGTCATGGGCACCGCGATCGTCGCCTCCGCCGGGGCGGCGCTGCCCCTGCACGGGCCCGGGCTGCGCGGGGCGTACGAGAGCCTGTGGGCGCTGGCGGCGATGGTGCTGCTCACCCTCCTCGGCGCACGTGCCGCGCACTGGGCCCGCCATCCCGACCAGGCCCGGCGGCATCTGGGCGACCCGGCGGTGGCACCCTTCTACGGCTGTCTGGCGATGGCCCTGCTGGCCGTCGGCGGCGCCACCCTCTCCGTGGGGACCGGGGTGACCGGCGAGCGCGCCGCCGTCGCCGCCGACACCGTGCTGTGGACGTGCGGCACCGTCATCGGGCTCGGTGCGGCCGCCGCCATCCCGTACCTGATGGTGACCCGGCACCGGATAGCGCCCGGCGACGCCTCCCCGGTGTGGCTGCTGCCCGTGGTGGCGCCCATGGTCTCCGCGGCGCTGGGCCCCGCGCTCGTACCGCACCTGCCGCCGGGCCAGTGGCGGGAGGCGATGCTGCTGGGCTGCTACGCGCTGTTCGGGGTGAGCCTGCTGGCGACGCTGGTCATCCTGCCGGTGGTCTTCGCGCGGCTGGTGCACCACGGCCCGTTGCCGCTCGTGCTGACGCCGACGCTGTTCCTCGTCCTGGGCCCGCTGGGCCAGTCCACGACCGCCGTGAACAACCTCGCCGACGCCGCCCCGGGCGCCGTCGCGGGCCCCTACGCGCAGGCGATGGCCGGCTTCGCGGTGCTCTACGGCACGCCGGTCATGGGTTTCGCCCTGCTGTGGCTCGTCCTGGCCACCGCCATGGTGGTCCGCGCCTTCCGCGGCGGCATGGGCTTCGCGATGACGTGGTGGGCCTTCACCTTCCCGCTCGGTACCTGCGTCACGGGCGCCGCCGCGCTCGCGCGCCACACGGGCCTGCACGCCCTGACCTGGCTGGCCGTCGCTCTGTACGCCCTGCTGGTGGCCGCCTGGGCGGTCGCGGGGGCCCGTACGCTGGCCGGCCTGGTCAGCGGGAGGCTGCTCGCAGCGCCGCGCCCAGCACCGCCGGCGCTCGCGTCAGCGATGGCCCGTACCACGTGAGGTGACGGCCGCTGACCAGCGCGGACGGCAGGCCGGGGAAGGACTGTGGCCCGTCGTCGGCGGTGAAGCGGTACGGCTCGTCGGGCAGGACGACCAGCTCCGCGCCGCAGGCGTTCAGCTCGGCGAGCGGGATGCGCGGATAGCGCTCGGCGTGCCCGGCGTGGACGTTGACGACACCGAGCCGGGCCAGGACGTCACCGGCGAAGGTGTCCCGGCCGAGCACCATCCACGGTCTGCGCCACACCGGCACGACGGCCCGCAGGAAGGGGCCGGCTGCGCAGGCGTCCCGCCACGCGTCGCGCGCGTCGTCCAGCCAGGTGGGCCGGGCCAGCCCGCAGCCGCGCACCAGGACACGCTCCAGCTCGCTGAACGCCTGGTCCAGGGTGCGCACTTCGGTGACGAGCACGTCCAACCCGGCGGCGAGCAGCGCGGCGAGGTCGGGGGCGCGGTTCTCCTCCTCGTTGGCGATGACGAGGTCGGGCGCGAGGGCCACGATGCGCGCGGTGTCGGGGTTCTTGGTGCCGCCGACGCGTACGACGTCGAGACCGGCGGGGTGTTCGCACCAGTCGGTGGCCCCCACGAGCAGCCCGGGCGCGGTGGCGGCCACGGCCTCGGTGAGCGAGGGCACAAGGGAGACGACACGGCGTACGGCGGGGCGGCCGCTCAGCGAGCTCACCGCCCCACCGTACGCCTGTTCGTCAGGCGCCGACAGGAGCCAGCTTGTCGGCGAAGCCCGGGTGGGCGTCCAGCCAGCGGCGGGCGGAGTCCTTCTCCTTGCCCTTGCCACCGCTCTGGATCCCGGCCTCCAGGGAGGCGAGGTCCTGCTCCGACATCTTGAAGTTCTTCACCCAGTCCGCGATCCGCGGGAAGTCCTTGGCGAAGTCCTTCTTGCCGACCGCGTGGATCTCCTCGCCCTTGCCCCAGGCGCCCTTGGGGTCCTTGAGCTTCTTCAGGTCGTGCTTGGCGTAGGCCCAGTGCGGCGACCAGAGAGTGGTGAGGACGGGCTCCTTCTTCTTCATGGACCGGTCGAGCTCGGCCAGCATCGAGGAGGTGGAGGACGAGACGACCTTGTACTCGCCGTCCAGCCCGTACGCCTTGAGCACCTTGTCGTTGAGCGTGCCCATCATCCCGGCGCTGGACTCGATGCCGACGATCTTCCCGCCGAACAGCGCGCCCTTGCCCTTGAGGTCCGCCAGCGAGTCGACGCCCTCGACGTACGAGGGGACGGTCAGCTCCAGGGACGTGGGGCCGTACCAGGAGCCGAGGTCGGTGAGCCGGTCGCCGTACCGGTCCATGTACTGCTTGTGCGTGGTCGGCAGCCAGGAGTCGAACTGGACGTCCATCTGGCCCTGCGCCAGGGCGGTGTAGAGGGGGCCGGGGTCGAGCTGCTTGACGTCCGCCTCGTAGCCGCGGTCCTCCAGGATGTTCTGCCACAGGTAGGTGGAGGCGACCGCCTCGTCCCACGGGAAGTAGCCGAGATGGACCTGCTTGCCGTGGCCGACGTTCTTGCCCGCGGCCACGGCGGGCCCGTCGCCGGCGCCCTGGGTCAGGCGCATGCCGCCGGCGACGAGCGCGAGGACGACGATCCCGGCGGTGGCGACGGCCGTGCCGGGACGGTGGCTCAGGAACCTCGGGACCGCGCCGCGCGCCGGGGCGGCGGCCCTGGCCGGGGACCGGCGGCCCAGCGGGGAGACGAGCGTGCCCAGCGCGCCGGTCATCCGGTCCAGGTACATGGCGAGGACGACGACGGCCAGTCCGCTCTCGACGCCACCGCCGATGTCGACCTGGGTGACGGCCGCGTACACGGACTCGCCGAGGCCGCCCGCGCCCGCCATGCCGGCGATGACGACCATGGACAGCGCCAGCATGATGACCTGGTTGACGCCCGCCATGATGGTCGGCAGCGCCAGCGGCAGCTGGACCCGGGTGAGGGTGTCGCGCGGGGTGGCGCCGAAGGCCCGGGCGGCCTCCACGAGTTCGCCGTCGACCTGGCGGATGCCCAGCTCGGTCATCCGCACGCCGGGCGGCATCGAGAAGACGATGGTGGCGATCAGGCCGGGGATGGGCCCGATCGAGAAGAACATGACGCCCGGGATCAGGTAGACGAAGGCGGGCATCGTCTGCATGACGTCCAGGACGGGCCGCAGCGCACCGCCGACCCGGCGGTCGCGGGCCGCCCAGACGCCGAGCGGGACGGCGACGACGAGGGTGATGAGGCTGGCGACGAGGACGAGCGAGAGGGTCGCCATCGCCTCGTCCCACAGGCCGAAGGAGTCGATCAGTGCGAGCCCGGCGAAGGCCAGGACGCCGGCGGACAAGCCGCGCAGCCACCAGGCGACGACGGCCAGGATCCCGGCCATGAGCAGCGCGTCCGGGGCGCCGAGGACGGCGTTGACTCCGTCGTACATGCCGGACAGGACGGTGTTGACGGCGTCGAAGAGCCACGAGAGGTGGGACTGCAGCCAGTCCACGGCGCTCTCGGCCCAGCTGCCGAGGTGGATCCTAGGCACGGGCGCTCACCTCCGGCTCGGGTCGCGGGGCAGGCGGCGCGGCTCCCGGCACGGCCGGCTGCTCGGCCAGCGCGGCCAGCAGCCCGTCACGGGTGACGACGCCCGCCGCCTCGCCGCGCTCGTCGGTGACGGCGACGGGGGCGCCGCTGAGGGAAAAGGGGGCGAACAGCTCGCAGAGGGGGGTCGCGGCGCTGACGGTCGCGGCGGCACCGTCCGGGACGCCGGCCGGCTTGTCCATGATCGAGCCCGCGGTGAGGACCCGGGAGCGGTCCACGTCCTGGATGAAGGAGGCGACGTAGTCGTTGGCGGGGCGGACCAGGATGTCCTCGGCGGTGCCGTTCTGGACGATCCGGCCGTCGCGCATGACGGCGATGCGGTCGCCGAGGCGCATGGCCTCGTTGAGGTCGTGGGTGATGAAGACGATGGTCTTCTTCAGCCGCTTCTGCAGGTCCAGCAGCTGGTCCTGCATGTCGCGGCGGATCAGCGGGTCGAGGGCGCTGAAGGACTCGTCCATCAGCAGCAGGTCGGCGTCGGTGGCGAGCGCGCGGGCGAGGCCGACGCGCTGCTGCATGCCGCCGGAGAGCTCGTCGGGCCAGGAGTCCTCCCAGCCCTTGAGCCCGGTGAGCTCCAGCGCCTCCGCCGCGCGCGCCCGGCGCTCCTCGCGCGGCACGCCGCGCACCTCCAGGCCGTAGGCGGCGTTCTCCAGCACGCTGCGGTGCGGGAAGAGCGCGAAGTGCTGGAAAACCATGCTGATGCTGCGCGAGCGCACCTCCCGCAGCTCGCGCGCGGACAGCGCGGTCAGGTCGCGTCCGTCGTACAGGACGCGTCCGGCAGTCGGCTCCAGCAGCCCGTTGAGCATGCGCAGGAGGGTCGACTTACCGGATCCGGAGAGCCCCATCACCACGAAGATCTGGCCGGCTTCGACCTCGAACGACGCGTCGATCACCGCCGCGGTGGTGCCGTCCGCGCGCAGCTCGTCGCGGCCGGAGCCGCCTTCGAGTCGCTGGACGGCGGCTTCGGGTCGTCTGCCGAACACCTTGTACAGATGCTCGGCCTTCAGCCTGGACACATAAACCTCTCGGGTCGAACAGCAAGGCCCCGCCTCCCCCAAGAGGCAGGGCCACTCCGGTGCCGCGCCTGCCCCCGATCATTCGGGGCAAACCGAACAGTGATCCAGTTCACATGTCGGAGGGGTGCGGCATGATCGACCCCGTGACGCGACGCCTGATGCTCCTCGACACCGCTTCCCTGTACTTCCGCGCCTACTTCGGGGTGCCGGAATCCGTGAAGGCCCCCGACGGCACGCCCGTGAACGCGGTGCGCGGCCTGCTGGACTTCATCGCCCGCCTGGTCCAGGACCACCACCCGGACGACCTGGTGGCCTGCATGGACTTCGACTGGCGCCCCCAGTGGCGGGTGGCGCTGATCCCCTCGTACAAGGCGCACCGGGTGGCGGAGGAGATCGAGGGCGCCCCCGACGAGGAGGAGACCCCGGACACGCTCTCCCCGCAGGTGCCGGTGATCGAAGCCGTGCTGGACGCGGTCGGCATCGCCCGGGTCGGGGCCGTGGGGTACGAGGCGGACGACGTGATCGGCACGCTGGCCGGGCGGGCGCGGGGACCGGTGGACATCGTCACCGGCGACCGCGACCTCTACCAGCTCGTCGACGACCGGCGCGGGGTGCGGGTGCTGTATCCCGTGAAGGGTGTCGGCACCCTGCAGACCGTGGACGAGGCGGTGCTGCGGGAGAAGTACGGCGTGGACGGACCCGGCTACGCCGATCTGGCCCTGCTGCGCGGCGATCCCAGCGACGGGCTGCCGGGCGTGCCGGGCGTCGGCGAGAAGACGGCCGCGAAGCTGCTGGCGTCCTTCGGTGACCTGGCGGGCATCCTGGCGGCGGTCGACGACCCGGCGGCGAAGCTGAGCCCGGCGCAGCGCCGGCGGCTGGACGAGGCCCGCCCCTACCTGGCGGTGGCGCCGAAGGTCGTGCGGGTCGCCTCGGACGTGCCGCTGGCGCCCTTCGACGCCGCGCTGCCCACTGCGCCCCGCGATTCGCGGGGGCTGGAAGCGCTCGCCGGGCGCTGGGGCCTGGGCGGCTCGCTGCAGCGGTTGCTGTCCACTCTCGCCGCATGAGCTGTTAGGTTAGGCAGTCCTTACTTTGAATGATCAGGGGATCAGGGGAGACCGTCATGGCAGAGCGTCCCGTACGCAAGAAGCCGCAGATCACCCGGGCACACGTGGTGCGCACGGAGCGGCTGACGCCGCACATGACACGCGTGGTGCTGGGCGGCGACGAGCTCGCGGAGTTCGGTGCCGGCGAGTACAGCGACCACTACGTCAAGCTGCTCTTCCCCGTGGAGGGCGTCTCCTACCCCGAGCCCTTCGACATCGAGGCCGTCCGCCGCGACATGCCGCGCGAGGAGTGGCCCCGTACGCGGACGTACACGGTGCGCTCCTTCGACCGCGCGGCGCGCGAGCTGACGATCGACTTCGTCGTCCACGGCGACGAGGGCCTGGCCGGCCCCTGGGCGGCCCGGGTCCGGCCGGGTGAGGAGATCCGGTTCCTGGGCCCCGGTGGCGCGTACGTTCCCGACCCGGCGGCCGGCTGGCATCTGCTCGCAGGTGACGAGAGCGCGCTGCCCGCGATCGCCGCGTCCCTGGAACGGCTGCCGGAGGGTGCCGTCGTCCATGCGTTCGTCGAGATCGCGGATGCGGCGGAGGAGCAGAAGCCGGAGCTGCCCGCCGGTGTCGAGGTGACCTGGCTGCACCGCGGGGACCGGCCCGTGGGCGAGGCCCTGGTCGAGGCCGTGCGCTCGCTCGACTTCCCGGCCGGTGACGTGCACGCCTTCGTCCACGGCGAGGCCGGCTTCGTGAAGGAGCTGCGGCGCCACCTGCGGCTGGAGCGCGAGGTGCCCCGCGAACGGCTGTCCATCTCCGGCTACTGGCGGCGCGGCCACGACGAGGACGGCTGGCAGGCGGCCAAGCGGGAGTGGAACCAGCAGGTGGAGGCGGAGCAGGAGAGCGGCCCGGCGGCCGGAGCCGCCGCCTAGCCGCCGTCCGTCACCCGGCTGACGGATCACCAGGGCTATCCTCCCCGCATGAATCGTGCCAGGACAGCCCTGATGGTGCCGGCCGTGGCGGCCCTCGTGCTGACGGCCGCCACCGACGCCCGGCCCGACTCCGTCTCCTCGGACTCCGAGTCCTCCCTCACGAGCGCGGAGCCCACGCAGCGCGGCCGTGAGGCGGTCTTCACGGTGACGACCGGCCAGGCCACGCTGGACGCCCACGACGGCTACCTCACCGTCGAGTCCCCGGCCTTCGCCAAGAAGCTGACCCTCAAGGGGAAACGCTTCCGCGAGGGAAGGAACGGCGAGCTGTACACCAAGGTCGCCGGCATGGTGCTCTGCGACATCGCGCCCGGCACCTACCCCGTCGACCTCAAGGACGGTGGCGAGGAGGAACCGGCGGAGTCGGTCGAGTTGACGGTCGTCGCCGCAATGGACCCCGGCAACCGCGAGTTCTGCCAGAGCCCGAGGAGCTACGACAGCGCCGTCGACAGGACCAGCGAGACCGCGCCGGACGAGGGTGACGAGGATGGCGAGGGTGGCGTAAGCCTCGGTGAGCTGGCCGCCGTCATCGCGGGGACGGCGGCGCTGTCCGCGGTCCTCGCCTCGGTAGCGACGTATCTGCTGACGCGGCGGCGGCGCCGTGGCGGCCCGGAGCCCGCCCCCCAGGACGCGGCGCCGCGGAGGGAAGAGAGCCCCTGACCCGTCCCTTCCCGCTGCACCCGGGGTGCGGCTCCGCCGCGTGGCGTGGCAAGCCCCCGGGCCCCCTTTGTCCCCATGGTTCTCGATCTCCCCCGGCTACCGCTGGCAGGTGCCCCCGGGCGGGCCGGGTTTCCCCGCGCCGGCCGCTACCAACGCCTCGGCCAGGCACAGGTCCTCCCGGGCCTCCGGGTGCCACTGGATGCCCAGGGCGAAGCGCCCGTCCGCGTACTCCAGGGCTTCGATCGTGCCGTCGTCCGCGTGGGCCGTCGCGACGAGGCCCTCGCCGAGGCGGTCCACGGCCTGGTGGTGATGGGTGGCGACCTCCAGCGCAGCGGGCAGCAGCCTGCCGGTCAGGGTGTCCGGGACCGGCTTGACGGTGTGGCCGGTGAAGGCGCCCACGACCGGGTTGTGGGCCTCGTGGCCCACCTCGTCCGGGAGGTGCTGGACGAGCGTGCCGCCCGCGTGGACGTTCATCAGCTGCATGCCCCGGCAGATGCCGAGCACCGGGACCCCCTGCTCCAGCGCGGCGTCCAGCAGGGCCAGCTCCCAGCGGTCCCGCTCCGGTACGGGCGCCCCCGTGCGGGGGTGCGGGGCGGCGCCGTAGAGGGCCGGGTCCAGGTCCTCGCCGCCCGCGAGGACCAGGCCCTCCAGCCGCCGGACCACGGCGGCGGCTACCGCCGGGTCGTCCGGCGGCAGCATCGCCGCCAGGCCGCCCGCGCGCTGGACGTACTGCGGGTACGCGGCCGGGAGCAGTGCGGCGGGCAGGTCCCAGGCCGCTCCCCAGCGGGCCCGGGTGAAGTAGGTGGTGACGCCGATGAGCGGCGGCCGGTCGTCCAACGTCCTCGTCCTTTCCTCGCGTACGGCTGTGCGTGCGGTCATTCCCGTGCCAGCTCCGCCTCCGCCGCGGCCAGCGCCGCGAACTCCTCCTCCGGTGCGCTCGCCACCAGCCGGTGCCGGCTGTAGAGGGCGAAGTAGGCGGCGGCGACGGCGTAGACGCCCAGGGCGATGAAGGCGGCGGTGACGTCCACCAGGAAGGTCGCCACCAGCGCCGAACAGGCCAGCACGAAGGCGACGGTGGACGTCGCGATGCCGCCCGGCGTGCGGTAGGGCCGCGGCAGGCCGGGCTCCCGGCGGCGCAGCACGATGTGGGAGAGCGACATCAGGGCATAGGAGATGGTGGCGCCGAACACCGCGACGTTGAGCATCCGCGCCCCGTCGCCCGTCACCGCCGCCAGGGTGAAGCCGAGCGCGCCCGGCACCAGCAGCCCCAGGTAGGGGGCCTTGCGGCGGCTGGTGAGGGAGAGGAAGCGGGGGAGGTAGCCGGCCCGGGAGAGGGCGAACAGCTGGCGGGAGCCGGCGTAGATGAGGGAGAAGAAGGACGCCACCAGGCCGGCCAGGCCCGCGTAGTTCACGATCCGGCCGAGGGTCGTGGCCCGCCCGTCGGGCTGCAGGGCGGCCACCAGCGGGTTGCCGGCGTCCTTCAGCGCGTCGGCGCCGCCCGCGCCCGTGGCGGCGAGGAACGTCAGCAGGGCCAGGAGCAGCAGGATGCCCATGGAGGTGGCCATGGCCTTCGGCAGCGTACGGGCCGGGTCCCGGGTCTCCTCGGCCGCGAGCGGGACGCCTTCGACGCCGAGGAAGAACCACATGCCGAAGGGGAACGCCGCCCAGATGCCCAGCAGCCCGAACGGCAGCCAGGAGGAGGATGCGAAGGCGTCCGGGTCGGCGGGGATGTCGTTGAGGTGCCCGGCGTCGAAGTCGGTGAACGCGCCCGCGGCGAAGACGACCAGGGCGGCGACCGCCACCCCGGTCACCACGAAGCTGAAGCGCAGCGCCTCGCCCACGCCCCACAGGTGGATGCCGATGAAGACCACGAAGCAGGCCAGGTACACCGGCCAGGAGGACGTGAGGCCGAACAGGTGCAGCGACTCGACGTAGTCGCCGATGAAGAGGGAGATGGCGGCGGGGGCCAGGACGTACTCGATGAGGATGGCCGTTCCGGTGAGGAAGCCGCCCCAGGGGCCGAGCGCGCGGCGGGCGAAGCCGTAACCGCCGCCCGCCGTGGGCAGGATGGCGGCGAGTTCGGCGAGGGCGAAGACCATGCAGGTGTACATCAGGCCCATGAGCACGGCGGCGACGGCCAGTCCGCCGAAGCCGCCGTGCGCGAGGCCGAAGTTCCAGCCGGAGAAGTCGCCGGAGACGACGTAGGCCACGCCGAGGCCCGTGAGCAGGAGAGGGCCGGCGCTTCCCCGGCGCAGTGTGCGCCTGTCGAGGTAGCCGGGGGAGTCCTCCCCGGGCGCGCCGCCGGCGGGAGGTGCGCTGGGGGAATCCGTGCGTTCGGCCATGAGCCGCTCCTGCCTGGGAATACCGGGGGCAAAGGTTTTGCGCCATACCTTTGCCTTGCCGGCGACCGAAAGGCAACCCCCGTGCGTTAAACCCTGGTTACGTGCGCCGCCGATTCGGCGCATCGCTTCCCATACGCCCGATTCGCTTACGCCAGGAATCCCCGCAGCAGCGCCGCCGTGCCGCAGCAGTGCTCCCGCATCACCGCGCGCGCCCCCTCCGCATCACCGTCCAGCACCGCCCCCACCAGGGCGGTGTGCTGCCGCTGGGAGTGCTCCAGGTTCCGTACCAGCAGCGGTATGCAGTCCAGCAGGTCGTTGACGGTCGCCCGGACGGCAGCGTACTGGGCGGCGAGCGAGGCGGAACCGGACAGTTCGGCCAGCGTCAGGTGCAGCATCGTATCCAGGCGGCGGTAGTCCGCCAGCGGCGCGTCGTGCGTGGCGTCCAGCGCGGCCCGCAGCCGCCCGGCCTGCTCGCCGGTCAGCCCGTGTGCGGCGCACAGCCCGGCCGCGCCCACCTCCAGGACCTCGCGGAAGCGCAGGGTGTCCTCCACGTCCACGGCCGTCACGCGCCGGCGCAGCTCCTCCTCGCCCGCCGTCGCCGCCCGGGCCAGCACGAACGTACCCCCGTACCGGCCGCGCCGGCTCTCCACCAGGCCCTGGTCCTGCAGCACCTTCAGCACCTCGCGCAGCGTCACCCGGCTGATGTGCAGCCGCTCCGCCAACTCGCGCTCGGCGGGAAGACGTTCCCCCTGGGCCACCAGGCCGAGCCGCATGATCTGGAGTATCTGCTCCAGCGCCTCCTCGAAGCCGTTGCCCGCGCGGACCGGCCGCAGGACCGGCGACAGCCGGTCCCCCGCATGCTCGTTCATCGGCCCCCCTTCCCAATCAATGGTCTACGGCCCTACCTTAAGACCTCCGGTCGCACCGACAGGAGGCAACACCGTGGCAGACCGCATACCCCCGCTCACGGTCGACGAGCTGCGCAGGCTCGTCGACACCGGGGAGATCGACACTGTCGTCCTCGCCTTCACGGATATGCAAGGACGGCTCCAGGGGAAGCGGTTCGCCGCCCGGTTCTTCCTCGACGACACGCTGGAGCACGGCACCGAGGGCTGCAACTACCTCCTCGCCGTGGACGCCGAGATGAACACGGTCGACGGCTACACCATGTCGTCCTGGGAGCGCGGCTACGGCGACTTCGCCCTGCACGGCGACCTTGCCACCTTGCGCCGCACCCCCTGGAACCCCGGCACCGCCCTCATCACCGCCGATCTCGCCTGGCACGACGGCTCGCCCGTCCTCGCCTCACCGCGCCAGATCCTGCGCCGCCAGCTCGACCGGCTGGCCGAGCACGGCTGGAGCGCCCATGTGGGCACCGAGCTGGAGTTCATCGTCTTCAAGGACACCTACGAGCAGGCGTGGAACCGCGGCTACCGCGACATGACCCCCGCCAACCAGTACAACTGCGACTACTCCGTCCTCGGCACCGGCCGCATCGAGCCCCTGCTGCGCCGCATCCGCAACGAGATGGGCGCGGCCGGCATGACGGTGGAGTCCGCCAAGGGCGAGTGCAACCTCGGCCAGCACGAGATCGCCTTCCGCTACGACGAGGCGCTCACCACCTGCGACCAGCACGTCGTCTACAAGACCGGCGCCAAGGAGATCGCCGCTCAGGAGGGCATGGCGCTCACCTTCATGGCCAAGTACGACGAACGCGAGGGCAACTCCTGCCACATCCACCTCTCGCTGCGCGACGACGCCGGACGGCCGGTGCTCGCCGACGACGAGGGCCCGTACGGCATGTCGAAGACCATGCGCCACTTCCTCGCCGGCCAGCTCGCCGTCCTACGGGACTTCACCCTCCTCTACGCGCCGAACATCAACTCCTACAAGCGCTTCAGGCCCGGCTCCTTCGCCCCCACCGCCGTCGCCTGGGGCCCCGACAACCGCACCTGTTCCCTGCGTGTGGTCGGCCACGGCCTCTCCCACCGCTTCGAGAACCGGCTGCCCGGCGGGGACGTGAACCCCTACCTCGCCGTCGCCGGCATGGTCGCCGCCGGACTGTACGGCGTCGAGCACGAGCTGGAGCTGCCCGAGGTGTGCACCGGCAACGCCTACACCGGCGGCGCCGAGCACGTCCCCGCCACCCTGCGCGAGGCCGCGGCCCTGTGGGAGGCCAGCACCGTGGCCCGGGCCGCCTTCGGCGACGAGGTCGTCGAGCACTACCTGAACATGGCGCGTGTCGAGCAGGAGGCGTACGACACCGCCGTCACGGACTGGGAGCGGTTCCGCTCCTTCGAGCGGATGTAAGGACCCCTGCGTTGGACACCATCGACCCGGCGATGCTGGACATCGTCAACCCCGCGACCGAAGAGGTCATCGCCACCGTCCCCGCCGCCACCCGGCAGGACGTCGACGCCGCCGTCGCCCGCGCGGCGAAGGCACAGACGGCGTGGGCGGCCCTGCCCCCGGGCGACCGGGCGCGCCAGCTGCGGCGCTTCGCCGCCACCGTCGACGCACACCTGGAGGAGCTGGCCCAGCTGGAGGTCCGCGAGGCGGGCCACCCCGTCGGCAACGCCCGCTGGGAGGCCGGCAACGCCCGCGACCTGCTGGAGTACGCGGCCGCCGGCGTCGAGCGGCTGACCGGCTCCCAGATCCCGGTGGCCGGCGGCCTGGACGTCACCTTCCACGAGCCGCTGGGCGTCGTCGCCGTCATCGCGCCCTGGAACTTCCCGATGCCCATCGCCGCCTGGGGCTTCGCCCCCGCCCTGGCCGCGGGCAACGCCGTGCTCCTCAAGCCCGCCGAGACCACCCCGCTGACCGCACTGCGGCTGGCCGGGCTCGCCCTGGAGGCGGGGCTCCCCGAGGGGCTCTTCCAGGTCCTGCCCGGCGCCGGGCCCGTGGCGGGCGACGCGCTCGTCGAACACCCCGGCGTCGCCAAGGTCGTCTTCACCGGCTCCACCGCCGTCGGCAAGCAGATCATGGCCAAGTGCGCGGCCGGCGTGAAGCGGGTGACCCTCGAACTCGGCGGCAAGAGCCCCAACATCGTCTTCGCCGACGCGGACATCGAGCGCGCCGCCGCTGCCGCCCCCGGCTCGTTCCTCGACAACACCGGCCAGGACTGCTGCGCCCGCAGCCGCATCCTCGTCCAGCGCGGCGTGTACGACCGGTTCATGGAACTGCTGGAGCCGGCGGTCAAGGCCTTCGCCGCCGGCGACCCCGCCGACCCGGCGACGCAGATGGGCCCGCTGATCTCGGCCGCGCATCGCGAGCGCGTACGGTCCTACGTCCCCGAGAGCGCCCCGGCCGCCATCCGCGGCGAGGCCCCGGCCGGCAAGGGGTTCTGGTACCCGGCCACCGTGCTCGAAGGGACGGCGGGCGACCGCGTCGCCGTGCAGGAGGTCTTCGGCCCGGTCGCCGTCGTCATCCCCTTCGAGGACGAGGACGAGGCGGTCCGGATCGCCAACGCCACCGACTACGGCCTCTCCGGCTCGCTCTGGACCCGGGACCTCTCCCGCGCCCTGCGCCTGTCGCGGGCCGTCGCGGCGGGCAACCTCTCCGTCAACTCCCACAGCAGCGTCCGCTACTGGACCCCCTTCGGCGGCTTCAAGCAGTCCGGCCTCGGCCGCGAGCTGGGCCCCGGCGCGCTGTCCGCCTTCACCGAGACCAAGAACGTCTTCATCGCCATCGACCCTCTGGAGGAGACCAAGTGACCGACCGGACCAGCCCCTTGCCTTCGGCAGGGGAAACCCCAGTCTGCCGCCGGCTCGTCGGCCGCACCGCCGTCGTCACCGGAGCCGGCAGCGGCATCGGCCTGGCCACCGCCCGGCGCTTCGCCTCGGAGGGCGCCAACGTCGTCTGCGCCGACATCGACGAGAGCGCGGGCCAGGCCGCCGCGAAGGAGACCGGCGGGCTCTTCGTCAAGGTCGACGTCACCAGCCCCGAGGAGGTCGAGGCGCTCTTCAAGGCCGCCTACGACACCTACGGCTCGGTCGACATCGCCTTCAACAACGCCGGCATCTCGCCGCCCGACGACGACTCCATCCTCACCACCGGGCTCGACGCCTGGAAGCGCGTCCAGGAGGTCAACCTCACCTCCGTCTACCTCTGCTGCAAGGCCGCCCTGCCGTACATGCAGCGGCAGGGTCGGGGCTCCATCATCAACACCGCCTCCTTCGTCGCCGTGATGGGCGCCGCCACCTCGCAGATCAGCTACACCGCGTCCAAGGGCGGCGTGCTGGCGATGTCCCGCGAGCTGGGGGTGCAGTTCGCCCGCGAGGGCATCCGCGTCAACGCGCTGTGCCCGGGGCCGGTGAACACACCGCTGCTGAAGGAGCTGTTCGCCAAGGACCCGGAGCGGGCCGCGCGGCGCCTGGTGCACGTTCCGGTGGGCCGGTTCGCCGAGCCGGAGGAGATCGCGGCCGCCGTAGCCTTCCTCGCCAGCGACGACTCCTCCTTCGTCAACGCCGCCGAGTTCCTCGTCGACGGTGGCATCGCGGGCGCCTATGTGACCCCGCTGTAGGGTCCATGATCAAGCGCCGGGACCGGGCCGTCAGGCCCTGGCCCGGTCCCGGCGTACGCCCTGCCCCCTGACGCACCAAAGAGAGCACATGCGCCCCAAGTCCGCCATCGTCGTCGGCCTCGCTGCCGCCGCGGCCCTCGCCGCCTCGGTACCCGCCACCGCGGCCCCCGCCCACGACCGCGCGCCCCGCCCGAACTGCCCCCGGCTCGATGAGAACCTCACCTGGGCCGGCGACAACCGCGCCAGGCTGCAGAAGATGATCGACGAGCGCGGTACCTGCTCCGGCAAGCGCGGCCCGCGCCCCGTCGCCGCCTTCGACTGGGACAACACCGTCGTCAAGAACGACATCACGGACGCCACGCTCGCCTGGTCCCTCAAGCACGACAAGATCCTTCGGCCCAAGAGCTGGCGCACCACCAGCGCGTGGCTCACCCCGGCCGCCGACAAGGCGCTCACCAAGGCGTGCGGCACGTCCGTGCCCGTGGGCAGGCCGCTGCCGACCTCGAAGAACACCGCCTGTGCCGACGAGATCTTCGAGATCCGCGAGAAGTCGCAGACCATGGGCGGCGAGGCGGCCTTCGCGGGCGACTGGAACTTCCGGCGCACGGTGCCCGCCTACGCCTGGATACCTCAGCTGTTCGCCGGCCACACCCCGGCCGCCCTGACCTCCTTCGCCCAGCAGGCGCGCGCCGAGCAGCTCGCGGCGCCCGTCGGGGCCAAGCAGACCGTCGGCACCCACACCATCGCCGGCTATATCCGCTACTACGACCAGCAGAAGGACCTGATCCGTACGCTCAAGGCGGCCGGCTTCGACGTCTACATCGTCTCCGCCTCCTCCGAGCCGATCGCCGAGGCCTGGTCGAGCGGCGTCGGCCTCGACCGCAAGCACACCATCGGCATCCGCAGCATCACCGAGCACGGCCGCCTCACCACGGCCATCAAGGGCTGCGGCGGCGTCGAGACCGGACGCGGCGACGCACTGCCGTACATGGACGGCAAGCGCTGCATGATCAACCAGGAGATCTTCAAGGTCAAGGGTGCGAAGGCCTGGAAGCAGCAGGACTTCGCCCACCGCATCGCCCTCGGCGCGGGTGACGCCGACACCGACGTGACGTTCGTCAACGACGCCACGGGGGCGCACGTCGCGATCAACCGCAACAAGGCCGAGCTGATGTGCCGCGCCTACGACGACGCGGACGGCCGCTGGGTGGCCAACCCGATGTTCATCGAGCCGATGCCGCGCAAGTCCGGTACGTACCCGTGCTCCACGACCGGCGCCACCGCGGCCGACGGGTCGAAGGTGCCGGTGCTGCGCGCCGACGGAAGCGTGATCCCGGACCAGACGGACAAGGCCTTCTGACGGAACGTCGCAGCAGGCTCTTCGAGCCACGGGGACCGGCGGCCATCGGCGCTGCCGGTCCCCGTTTCCGTTCTCCGCCCGCGCACGGCGCCGGCCGGGGCCGGGTCTCGTGCGCCGCGAGCCCATGGGGACAAGATGTACCCGGTACGCGAGGTATTCGTTTCGGCTCACCGGTTCCTTTCCTTCCCAGGAGGCCCCAGCCCATGACCGACACCATGCTCGCCGGACGGCTCGACCTGCTCTCCGGCCGCTTCGCCGTCGAAGAGGTGCCCGTCCCCGAGCCCGGCCCCGGGCAGGTCCGGATCAAGGTCGCGGCGGCCGGCATCTGCCTGTCCGACGTCCACCTCATAGACGGCGGCCTCAAGCCCGCCTACCCGGCCGCCGACCAGGTCACCCTCGGCCACGAGACCGCGGGCGTCATCGACACCCTCGGGCCGGACGTACCCGGCGCCTGGGCCGAGGGGCAGCGCGTCCTGCTCCAGGCGGGAGAGCGCTGCGGGCGCTGTGCGGCGTGCCTGCGCTTCGAGCCGTGCCCCGCGGTCCGCACCCGGGGCGTCGACTACGACGGCGGCTGGGCCCAGTACGCCCTCGCCACCCACCACACCCTCGTCGCGATCCCCGACGACCTCCCCTTCGAGCAGGCCGCCGTCATCCCCGACGCCGTCTCCACCCCCTGGGCCGCCATCACGGCCACCGGCCAGGTGCGCCCCGCCCGGCCCGCCGGCGTGTGGGGCGTGGGCGGCCTCGGCGCCCACGCCGTCCAGTTGCTGCGGCTCGCCGGCGCCGCGCCCGTCATCGCCGTCGACCCGCTGGAGGCCGCGCGGGAGCGGGCCCTGGAGTTCGGCGCCGACCTCGCCCTGGACGCCACCGCCCCCGACCTGCGGAAGCGGATCCTCGCCGCCACCGGCGGCCGCGGACTGGACCTGGCCCTCGATCTGGCGGGCGTCCCCGCCGTCCGTGACCAGGCCGTACGCTGCCTGTCCCGGGGCGGCCGCCTCGTCCTCGTCGGCCTGCACCCGGGCCCGCTGGCCCTCACCGACAGCATCGCCCTCAGCTACCGCGAACAGCGCATCCTCGGCCACTACGGCTCCGCGCCCTCCCATGTGGACGAACTCGTCGCGCTCGCCCGGCTGCACCGCCTGGACCTGGGACGTTCCATCAGCGGGACGCTTCCGCTCGCCGACGCGGCCGCCGGGGTCGAGCGGCTGCGGAAGAAGGAGGGTGACCCCATCCGGCTCGTCCTCATCCCCTGAGATCCCCTGAGGGATCCCTTGAGCGGCCGGAATTCCCCGACGGCCGGAGCAGGGCCCGGCTCACAGGCCCGGCTCACAGGTCCGGCTCACGCGCTCGGCTCACGCGCCCGGGCTCACAGGAAGGTACGGCCCTCGCCCCGGTACGTGGGGGCCGTCCTGGCCACCCGGTCGCCGTCGAGCAGGTGCAGCGCCGCGAAGCGCTCGCACAGCTCGCCCGCCTTCGCGTGCCGGAACCACACCTTGTCGCCGATCAGCAGATCGTCCGCGGGCTGCCCCAGCAGCGGCGTCTGCACCTCGCCCGCCCCCTCCCGCGGCGCCAGGCGCAGCCCCGCCGGCAGGTACGGCACCGGCAGCCGGTCCCGGCCGGCCGCGCCCGAGGCGGGATAGCCGCCCCCGAGGACGGTCACCACGCCCACCCCGGGCCGGCGCACCACCGGCAGCGCGAAGAGCGCCGCAGGGCGGCCCCGGAAGGAGGAGTAGTGGTCGAAGAGCCGCGGCAGGTACAACCCCGACCCGGCGGCGACCTCCGTCACCGCCTCCTCGGCGGCCGTGTGCTGCACGCTGCCCGTACCGCCGCCGTTGACGAACTCCAGCTCCGCGACGGCCCGCACCGCCCGCACCGCCTCCGCCCGCAGGGCCGTCAGTCGGCTCCGCGCGGTGGACTGCATCAGGCGGACGGCAGCGGACCGCACGGGGTGACCGGCGACCGCGTCACCCACGCCCGCCACATGTGCCTCGTAGGCCATCAGGCCCACCAGCCGGAACCCGGGGCGGCGGTCGATGAGCCGGGCCAGCTCCGCCAGCCGCTCGGGCGTGCGCAGCGGCGACCGCAATGCCCCGATCCGTACCCGGCCGCCGAGCAGCCGCAGCGAGACGTCGAACTCCAGGCACACCCGCACCTCTTCGCGCCCCGCCCGCGCCGCATCGACCACCGCCAGCTGTGCCGGGTCGTCGACCATGACCGTGACCGCGCGGGCCAGCTTGGGATCCGACGTCAGCTCCGCGAAGCCCGCCCGGTCGGCGGAGGGGTACGCCAGCAGCACGTCCCTCACCCCCGAACGCGCCAGCCACAGCGACTCCTCCAGGCTGTAGCCGAGCACGCCCGCGAAGCCCTCCCGCGCCAGCACCCGCTCCAACAGAGCCCGGCAGCGCACCGACTTGCTCGCCACGCGCACCGGCTTGCCGCGCGCCCGCCGCACCAGATCGGCGGCGTTCGCGTCGAACGCCTGGAGATCGACCACCGCCAGCGGAGCGTCCAGGTGGGCGGTGGCCCGGTCGTAGCGCACTCGGTCGGACGACATGGCGCGCAGCCTGCCAGAGCGCAATCGCCCCGGGTAGGGGTACCGCGCGGACGAAATGGCACCCGCCGTGCCGCGCCCCGTAAAGTGGCGCGCACGCCGCGGCCTTCGGACCTGCGGCGATATCCGACATGAGGCGGTACCGGCGAGCCGGCTCGCGAGGGGGAGCGCAGTTGAGCACCGAAGCGGATGCCATGCCGCCGCCCGCCGCTCCCCGCTACGCCCCGTCGGTGCCGGCTCCGGTCCCCGTCGCAGCGGGCCGCGCCCGCGGGCGTACCGCCGCGGCCGTCGTGTGCCTCGTCCTGGGCCTCGGCCTCATAGCCGGGGCGGTCGCCGGGAGTTGCCTCACCGACGATCCCGGCGAGCGCTCGGCCGCCGAGGCGGCGTACGCGCGCGGCGCCACGCTCTGGCGGAGCGTCCCCGTCGACCGCCTCTTCCCGCCCGCCGTGCACCGCGACGCGGCCGGCCCCGGCGGCGCCCGCCGTGACTGGACCCGGGTGGGCGTCGCCCCCGACAGCGACTGCGCGGAGGCCTTCGACCCGCTGCTCGCCACCGCCCTCGCCCCCGTCGGCTGCAAGCGCCTGCTGCGGGCCACCTACACCGACGCCACGTCCTCGGCCGTCACCACCGTCGGCCTGCTCGTCACCGACGCCGACACGACCGGCATGCGCGCCCTGCGCAGGCGGTTCGCCGACGAACGCCTCGACGAGCGCTCCGACCTGATGCCCCGCCCGTACGCCCCGCAGGGCACGGTCGCCGACCGCTTCGGCGTCGCGCAGCGCGTGAGCTGGCACCTCGCAGTCCTCACGGACGTCCCGGCGGTCGTGTTCTCCGTGACGGGCTTCGCGGACGCCCGCACGGGCACCCCGCCCCAGCCGGCCGCGCAGGCCGTCGCCCCGGGCGCCGGCACCACCGCGGCCCAGGCAGGCCTCGGCCACGACGCGACAGCCCTGGCGGAGGAAGTGGAGCGCATCTTCCGCGACGCGGCGCGCAAGACGGCGGGGGAGGCGGACCGGTGACGACACGTATGCCCCTGCGGGGACGGACCGGCGCGCCGCGCCCCGGCACCCCACGGCCGGCCGACGGCGCCGGGGCAACGGCCTCCTCGCCCCGCCCGGCGCGCGAGGAGCCGCCCCGGGAACGGTTCGCCGGGCGGCCGGCAACGTTGCTTCCGGCCCGGCGCCGCGCCGGGCGCGGCCTGGCCGTCGCCGTCGCCCTCGCGCTGCTGGCCGCCGCGCCCGCGCGCGCCGACGCCGTACGGGCACAGGAGTGGGCACTCGGCGCGCTGCACGCCGAGGACGCCTGGCGGACGACCAAGGGGGCCGGAGTCACCGTCGCCGTGCTCGACACCGGCGTCGACGACGGCCACCCCGACCTGCGGGGGCGGGTGCTGCCGGGCAAGGACCTGATCGGGTTCGGGGCCGGGCCCGGCGACCGGGCCTGGGCCCGGCACGGCACCGCCATGGCGGGGATCATCGCCGGGCGCGGGCACGGGGAGGACGACGCCGACGGGGTCACCGGAGTCGCCCCCGAGGCACGGATCCTGCCGGTCCGCGTGATCCTCGAGGACAGCGACCCCGCCCGCTCCAAGGCCCGGGGAGCCCGCGGCGCCGCCCTCGCGGACGGCATCCGCTGGGCCGCCGACCACGGCGCCGACGTGATCAACCTGTCCCTCGGCGACGACAGCGACACCGCCCACCCCGAGCCGCGCGAGGACGCCGCCGTGCAGTACGCCATGGGCAAGGGTGCCGTCGTCGTCGCCTCCGCCGGCAACGGCGGCGAGCACGGCGACCGCGTCTCCTACCCCGCGGCGTACCCGGGCGTGATAGCGGTGACCGCCGTCGACCGCTACGGCACCCGCGCCGCCTTCTCCACCCGCCGCTGGTACGCCACCGTCAGCGCTCCCGGCGTCGACGTCGTGATCGCCGACCCGGACCGGCGCTACTACGAGGGCTGGGGCACCAGCGCCGCGGCCGCCTTCGTCTCGGGCGCCGCGGCGCTCCTGCGGGCGGCCCACCCGTCCCTGAGCCCCGCGCGGGTCCGCGAGCTGCTGACCGAGACCGCGCGCGACGCCCCGCCGGGCGGGCGCAGCGACGAGTTCGGCGCGGGCATGGCCGACCCGGCCGCGGCCATCGCGCGGGCCGCGCAGGAGCGGCCCGGGAGCCGCGCCGGGGCGCGCGCCCCGCGCTACTTCGGCTCCGGCCCCCGGCCCGGGACCTCTGATGCGGAGGGTGGCGGCCCCGGCGCGCCCGCCCTGGCGGCCGGTGGGGCGGGCGTTGTCCTGCTGGCAGCGGCGGCAGTCCTGGGGCTCCGCCCCAGACCCCGGTCCTCGAACGCCGGACGGGCTGATTTTCCAGCTGCTGGTTCCGGATAACCACCGAGCCCGTCCGGCGATTGAGGACCGGGGGTCCGGGGGCGGGGCCCCCGTGCCCGGCCGGATAGGCTCAGGACCGTGGCCCTGAAGAACATCCCCGATCCCGGCTTCTCCGACGACGACGGCTCCGCCGACGCCGCGCTGACCGAGGCGCTCGCCGCCTGGTCGGCCGACCGCTCCGCCGAGGGCCGGGTGCTCGCCGCCCTGCCGGGCGCGCGGCTGCTCGTGCCCGTCGTGGCCGTGCTCGGCGAGGTGGAGACCGGGCCCGACGGGCTCAAGCGCGAGAAGACCAGCGACATGGCCGTGCCGACGCTGCAGGCCCCCGACGGCCGCCGGGCGCTGCCCGCGTTCACCTCCGTGGAGACGCTGGCCCGCTGGCGCGCGGACGCCCGGCCCGTGGCCGTGCCCCTGCACCAGGCGCTGCAGGCCGCCGCGCACGAGAAGGCGGACACGATCGTCCTGGACCTGGCCGGCCCGGTGACCTACCCGCTGACCGGCCCGGCGCTGCTCGCGCTGGCCGAGGGGCGCGGCAGCGCCGACCCGCTCGCCGACCCCGCCGTCACCGGCGCCCTGCGGACCGTCCTGGCGGCCGAGCCCGGCGTGCTGCGCGCCCACCTCACACCGTCCCCGGATGCCGACGGCACCCTGGCCCTGGTCCTGGCGGGCGGTGCGCAGGCCCCCGACGTGGTGCGGCGGGTGGCGGAGGGACTGGCGGCCGACGAGGTGCTGCGGGCCCGGCTCGTGCGGGGCCTGGACCTGGCGCTGCTGCCGGCGGAGGCGAACGTGCCGGGAGAGGCGCTCTTCAGCCGCTGATCTCCGAGAGGCGCCCCGCCGTGGATCGTCCGACAATGCCAGAGGACGGTCCACGAGATCCTCTGGAGGACGCCATGGACGCCCTGAAGAACGTGAAGCCGGCCCTGGAGAACCTCGACCCCGTGAAGACGAGGACCATCGCCGCCGAATTTCTCGGAACACTGCTGCTGGTCTTCTTCGCCGTCGGCTCCGTGGTGCTCGCGGCCGACTACATCGGAGTCCTCGGTATCGCGCTGGCCTTCGGCTTCACTCTTCTGGCCCTTGCGTACGCCGTGGGTCCGGTCTCGGGCTGTCACGTCAATCCGGCGGTGACGCTCGGCATGCTGCTGGAGCGCCGCATATCGCTGCACACGGCCATCGAGTACTGGATCGCCCAGCTGCTCGGCGGCATCGTGGGCGCGGCGATCCTCTTCCTGCTGGCCAAGCAGGTGCCCGGGCTCAAGACCGACGGCACCTTCGGCAGCAACGGCTTCGCCGACCGCTCGGCCGTGCACCTCAATACGGGCGGTGCGTTCCTGGCGGAGGTGGTGCTGACGTTTCTGCTGGTCTTCGTGGTGCTCGCGGTGACGCACCGGATCGCGATGGTCGGCTTCGACGGGCTGGCCGCAGGCCTCGCCCTGGCCGTGGTCCACCTGGTCGGCGTGCCGCTGACCGGTACGTCGGTGAACCCGGCCCGCAGCCTCGGCCCGGCGCTGTTCGCGGGTGGCGCGGCGCTCTCCCAGCTGTGGCTGTTCATCGTGGCCCCGCTGATCGGGGGCGCCCTCGCCGCCTACGCGCACCGGGTCACGCACCCGTACCACGGTGAGGCCAACGTCGCGGACGAGCGTGCGCTGCCCGAGCCCCTGGCGGGCCCGGGCGAGGGCAGGCCGGACCGGCCGCACTTCGGCGGCCGGGCCTGAGGTTCCCGAGGGCCTGAGGGCGTCCGGGAGGGCGGCCCTGAAGGAGGCGGCCGCCTGGGGTTGTCAGCCGAAGACGGGCCCGGTGTACTTCTCGCCGGGCCCCTGGCCCGGCTCGTCCGGCACCACGGAGGCCTCGCGGAAGGCCAGCTGCAGCGACTTCAGCCCGTCGCGCAGCGGCGCCGCGTGGAAGTTGCTGACCTCGGTGGCGCTCGCGGTCACCAGACCGGCGAGCGCCTGGATCAGCTTCCTGGCCTCGTCGAGGTCCTTGTGCTTGTCGCCCTCCTCGGCCAGGCCGAGGTTGACCGCCGCCGCGCTCATCAGGTGCACCGCGACCGTGGTGATCACCTCGACGGCGGGGACGTCCGCGATGTCGCGGGTCATGGTGTCGAAGTCGGGGTTGTTCTCGTCAGCGCTGCCGTCGCTGCCGCTGGTGCTGTGGGTCGCGTCGCTCATGGCGGACACGATACGTCCCATTGCAGTATCGGTTCGCCACCAGTTAGCACGCCTGCTCACCAGCTGCTAAGGTTGTGGAACGACCGGCTGGGTGCTCCCGTACCCGGCCCACAAGTGGAGCTCCGATCTCCCACCTCCCGACCTCAGGTCGGCAGGTCTCCGGTCAGGTGGCGCCCATCGTTCCGTACGGACGATGGAGCTGCCCGATGCGCCCCGCGGCATGCCGTGGCGGTGTTCCGGTTTCATGGAGCCCCGCCTGTGTCCCGTCGGGGCATTTTTCATGTGCCGGCGCGGATGGTCTTGACGAAAAGACGTTACGTGGCCGCCCGTGAGGGTGTCGCGTGGTGCTACCGAGGAGGCCCCATCAGCGCCGAGCCCCGCATCAACGACCGGATCCGAGTCCCCGAGGTGCGACTTGTCGGTCCCAGTGGCGAGCAGGTCGGCATTGTGCCGCTTGCCAAGGCCCTGGAGCTTGCGCAGGAGTACGACCTCGACCTGGTCGAGGTGGCGGCGAACGCACGCCCGCCGGTCTGCAAGCTCATGGACTACGGGAAGTTCAAGTACGAGTCGGCCATGAAGGCCCGTGAGGCGCGCAAGAACCAGGCGCACACGGTCATCAAGGAGATGAAGCTCCGGCCGAAGATCGACCCGCACGACTACGACACCAAAAAGGGTCACGTCGTACGGTTCCTCAAGCAGGGCGACAAGGTCAAGATCACGATCATGTTCCGTGGTCGCGAGCAGTCCCGGCCCGAGCTGGGCTTCCGGCTGCTGCAGCGACTCGCGTCCGACGTGGAGGAGCTCGGCTTCATCGAGTCGAATCCGAAGCAGGACGGCCGCAACATGATCATGGTTCTCGGCCCGCACAAGAAGAAGACCGAGGCGATGGCCGAGGCTCGTGAGCTCGCCGAAGCCCGTAAGGCGGAGCGCCGCGGCGCCGGCCACGCGGACGAGGCTCCCGTCGAGGAAGGTTCCGTCGCGGCGGAACCGGCCGGCGACGAGCCCGCCGAGGCGTGATCCCAGGGCGCGCGCCCTGGATTACCTCCGGGGTACCCGCCCCGACAGTAACCGAACACAGCTGACGCTCCCGTGTGCCCGCTCGCGGGCCAGGGGAGTGCCACCGACGAGGAGATACGGCGCGATGCCGAAGAACAAGACGCACTCCGGTGCCAGCAAGCGCTTCAAGATCACGGGCTCCGGCAAGGTCATGCGTGAGCGCGCCGGCAAGCGCCACCTGCTCGAGCACAAGTCGTCCAAGCTGACGCGTCGCCTCACCGGCAACGCCGAGATGGCCCCGGGCGACGCCAAGAAGATCAAGAAGCTTCTCGGCAAGTGACGCTCCGCACCCCGTTCCACGGGGTGCGCGTCGGACCGGGACCCATTCGAATTCGGGCCGCGTGAGAACGCACCGCGGCCCCGCTACAAGGAGTTAACAAGTGGCACGCGTCAAGCGCGCAGTCAACGCGCACAAGAAGCGTCGGGCGATCCTCGAGGCGGCCAAGGGCTACCGCGGCCAGCGGTCGCGCCTGTACCGCAAGGCCAAGGAGCAGGTCACCCACTCCCTGGTCTACAACTACAACGACCGCAAGAAGCGCAAGGGCGACTTCCGTCAGCTGTGGATCCAGCGCATCAACGCCGCTGCCCGCCAGAACGGCATGACGTACAACCGCCTCATCCAGGGTCTGAAGGCCGCCAACATCGAGGTGGACCGCAAGATCCTGGCCGAGCTCGCGGTCAACGACATGAACGCGTTCGCCGCGCTCGTCGAGGTCGCGCAGAAGGCGCTGCCGGCCGACGTGAACGCCCCGAAGGCCGCCTGACCCAGGCGCCCGAAGGCTGTGCAACGGACCCGCAGGCCCCCGCGGCCTGCGGGTCCGACGCTTTTCGCACCACCCGCACGACCGACTACGAAGTGAGCCGCCGCCCATGGGCACCCCCGAGCTGATCTCCCCGCGCTCCCCCCGCGTCATCGCCGCCCGCCGGCTGGCCAAGCGCAGTTTCCGGGTCAAGGAGCGCCGGTTCATCGCCGAGGGCCCCCAGGCCGTACGCGAGGCGATCGAGCACCGCAGCGCGGGCGAGCCGACCCTGCTCGAGCTGTTCGCCACCGTGGAGGCCGCGGCCCGGCACGCCGAGATCATCGAGGCCGCCCACGCAGCAGGGGTGCGGGTGCACCACGCCGACGACGCCACGGTCGCCGACCTCTCGCAGACCGTGACCCCGCAGGGCCTCGTCGGCGTCTGCCGCTTCCTCGACTCGCCCTTCGAGGAGATCCTCGCCGCCCGGCCCAAGCTGGTGGCCGTCCTGGCGCACGTACGCGACCCCGGCAACGCCGGCACCGTCCTGCGCTGCGCGGACGCCGCCGGCGCCGACGCCGTGGTGCTCACCGACGCCTCGGTGGACCTGTACAACCCCAAGTCCGTACGAGCCTCCGTGGGCTCGCTCTTCCACCTGCCGGTCGCCGTGGGCGTCCCCGTCGAGCAGGCCGTCCGCGGCCTCCAGAACGCCGGCGCGCGCATCCTGGCCGCCGACGGAGCGGGCGAGAGGGACCTCGACGCGGAGCTCGACCGGGGCACCATGGGCGGCCCCACCGCCTGGATCTTCGGCAACGAGGCCTGGGGCCTGCCGGTGGAGACCCGTGCGCTCGCCGACGCCGTGGTGCGCGTCCCGATCCACGGAAAGGCCGAGAGCCTCAACCTCGCCACGGCCGCCGCCGTGTGCCTCTACGCCTCCGCCCGTGCGCAGCGCGCGTCCGGAGGGTGCCGCTCCGTGACCTCCAGCTAGTAGGGTGGCGCTCCGGGGGCTCGGGAGGGGGTGCGGATGAGGAACATCAGGCCTTCCGGGAGCGCGGTGGCGGGCATCTGTCCGACGGCCTCCATCGGCTCTCCCGGTTCTGCCGCGGGCTTCGGCCTGCACGCCGACGACCTGCCCGACGGCCTGGTCGTCGCCGATGCCACCGGCCGCGTGACGTGCTTCAACGCCGCCGCCGCCCGCATCACCGCCGTACGCCCCGGCGATGTGCTCGGCCGTCCCCTGGACAGCGCCCTGCCGCTGGAGGACCTGGACGGCCGCCGCTGGTGGCCCCTGACGGACCCCTACGGCGGACTCACCACGCGCACGGGCCAGCCCGAGCGGAATCTGCTGCTGCCCGGCGGCCGCCAGGTGCTGGTCTCCGCCCGGTACGTCCGGGAGCGGCCCGGCGGGCCCGTCGTGCGCGTCGTGGTCCAGCTGCGCGGCACCGAGGCGCGCCGGCGCGCCGAGCGCAGCCACGCCGAGCTGATCGCCACCGTCGCCCATGAGCTGCGCTCGCCGCTGACCTCCGTCAAGGGGTTCACCGCGACACTGCTGGCCAAGTGGGAGCGGTTCACCGACGACCAGAAGCGGCTGATGCTGGAGACCGTCGACGCCGACGCCGACCGCGTCACCCGGCTCATCGCCGAGCTGCTGGACATCTCGCGGATCGACTCCGGCCGGCTGGAGGTGCGCCGGCAGCCGGTCGACATGGCCGCCGCCGTGCGCCGGCACGTCGAGGCGCACGTCCGCGCCGGGCAGCCCGAGGGCCGGTTCGTGGTCCGGGTCTCCGAGGAGCCGCTGCCCGCGCTCTGGGCCGACCCGGACAAGATCGACCAGGTGCTGGGCAACCTCCTGGAAAACGCGGTGCGCCACGGCGAGGGAACGGTCACCATAGAGGTGACACCAGCACTGATGAAGGCCCGGACGGAGGGGACGGCGGTCACCGTGAGCGATGAGGGCCCCGGGATCCCGGAGGAGTCGATGGCCCGCGTCTTCACCCGCTTCTGGCGGGGCAGCAAGCGCGGCGGCACCGGCCTGGGCCTGTACATCGTCAAGGGAATCGTCGAGGCCCACGGCGGGACGGTCACGGTGGGACGGGCCGCCCGGGGCGGCGCCCGGTTCCGATTTACCCTGCCCGTGAGCGCCCCGGCCTTCCTCACCCAGGCCTGAAGCCGCGCCCCGCGGGCTGAACCGGCCACAGGCGCCCCTTAGACTCGACCTTTGGCACCTTTGCACCAACTGAAGGCCCCCTGGTCCATCTGGTCCATGCCGTCGGGCGAAAACCGCGCAGCCAAGCGAAGCCTGGGGCACCTCCCAGCGGTAGCTGGGGGATAATCGGAAGCACGGGAAGATATGTCGGCACCCAATAAGTCGTACGACCCTGTCGAGGTCGAGGCACTGAAACCGGAAGAGATCGAGCGCAGGCGGGACGAGGCGCTCGCCGCCTTCGCCGCCGCCGGCGACCTCGAGGCTCTGCGGGAGGCGAAGGCCGCGCACATGGGCGACCGCTCCCCGCTCGCCCTCGCCAACCGCGAGATCGGCGCCCTGCCCCCGCAGGCCAAGGCCGAGGCCGGCAAGCGCGTGGGCATGGCCCGCGGTGCCGTGAACAAGGCCCTCGCAGCCCGCCAGGCGGAGCTGGAGGCCGAGCGCGACGCCCGTGTGCTGGTCGAGGAGGCGGTGGACGTCACCCTGCCCTACGACCGCGTCCCGGCCGGCGCCCGGCACCCCCTGACCACGCTCTGCGAGCGCATCGAGGACGTCTTCGTCGCCATGGGCTACGAGGTCGCCGAGGGCCCCGAGGTCGAGGCCGAGTGGTTCAACTTCGACGCCCTGAACTTCGAGCCGGACCACCCGGCCCGCGCCATGCAGGACACCTTCTTCGTCCAGGGCCCGGACGCGAAGACCGAGTCCGGCATCGTGCTGCGCACCCACACCTCCCCGGTGCAGGTCCGCTCCATGCTCGACCGTGAGCCCCCCGTCTATGTGGTCTGCCCGGGCCGGGTCTACCGCACCGACGAGCTGGACGCCACGCACACCCCGGTCTTCCACCAGGTCGAGCTCCTCGCCATCGACGAGGGCCTGACCATGGCCGACCTCAAGGGCACCATCGAGCACATGGTGCGCTCGCTGTTCGGCGAGGGCCTCACCACCCGGCTGCGCCCGAACTACTTCCCCTTCACCGAGCCCTCCGCCGAGCTGGACATGGAGTGCTACGTCTGCCGCGGCGAGTCGGTCGGCAACCCCGACCGCCCCTGCCGTACCTGCTCCAGCGAGGGCTGGATCGAGCTCGGCGGCTGCGGCATGGTCAACCCGCGGGTGCTGGTCGCCGCGGGCATCGACCCGGAGAAGTACAGCGGCTTCGCCTTCGGGTTCGGCATCGAGCGGATGCTGATGTTCCGCCACAATGTCGAAGACATGCGAGACATGGTCGAGGGTGACGTGCGGTTCACCCGGCCGTTCGGGATGGAGATCTGATGCGCGCCCCGCTTTCCTGGCTGCGGGAATACGTCGACCTGCCCGCGGGCGAGACCGGCCGTGACGTACAGGCGAAGCTCGTCGCTGCCGGCCTGGAGGTCGAGCGCGTCGAGCAGCTCGGCACCGGCCTCAAGGGCCCCCTCGTCGTCGGCAAGGTCCTCACGATCGAGGAGCTCGAGGGCTTCCGCAAGCCGATCCGCTTCTGCACCGTCGACGTAGGCACGGCCAACGGCACCGGCGAGCCGCAGGAGATCGTCTGCGGCGCCCGCAACTTCGCCGTCGGCGACAAGGTCGTCGTGGTCCTGCCCGGCGCCGTGCTGCCCGGTGACTTCGCGATCGCCGCCCGCAAGACCTACGGCAGGACCTCGCACGGCATGATCTGCTCCGGCGAGGAGCTCGGCATGGGCGACGACGGCACGCACGGCATCATCGTGCTGCCGCAGGAGTACGAGCCGGGCACCGACGCCATCGAGCTGCTGGAGCTCGTCGACGAGGTCCTCGACATCGCCGTCACCCCCGACCGGGGCTACTGCCTGTCGATGCGCGGCATCGCCCGCGAGGCCGCCACCGCCTACGGCCTGCCGCTGCGCGACCCGGCCCTGCTGGACGTGCCCGTGCCCAACAGCTACGGCTACCCCGTCGCGGTCGCCGACCCCGCCGGCTGCGACCGCTTCACCGCCCGCACGGTCACCGGCCTCGACCCCGAGGCCCGCTCCCCGATCTGGCTGCAGCGCCGCCTGCAGAAGGCGGGCATGCGACCGGTTTCGCTCGCCGTCGACGTCACCAACTACGTGATGCTCGAGCTGGGCCAGCCGCTGCACGCCTACGACCGCTCCCGCGTCGAGGGCACCATCGGCGTACGCCGGGCCCGGGCGGGCGAGAAGCTGACCACCCTCGACGGCACCAAGCGCGTCCTGGACGCCGAGGACCTGGTCATCACCGACAACCGCGGCCCCATCGGGCTCGCCGGTGTCATGGGCGGCGCCGACACCGAGATCGCGGACCACGCGGCCGGCGAGAGCGCGGCGCCGACGACCGACGTCGTCATCGAGGCGGCGCACTTCGACGCCGTCGCGGTCGCCCGGGCGGCCCGCCGTCACAAGCTGTCCACCGAGGCGTCCAGGCGCTTCGAGCGCGGCGTCGACCCGCAGGCCGCGTCCGCCGCCGCCCAGCGCACCGTCGACCTGCTGGTGCTCCTGGCCGGCGGCAGCGCCGAGGCCGGCGTCACCGAGATCGTCGCCCCCAGCGGGCCGCGCACCATCTCGCTGCACGCCGACCACCCGGACCGCGTCGCCGGTGTCGAGTACGGCCGTGAGACCGTCGTCCGCCGCCTCCAGCAGGTCGGCTGCGACGTCTACGGGCAGGACGAGCTGATCGTCACCGTGCCCAGCTGGCGGCCCGACCTCACCGACCCCAACGACCTCGCCGAAGAGGTCATCCGGCTCGAGGGGTACGAGAACCTGCCCGCCACCCTCCCGCACCCGCCGGCAGGCCGCGGCCTGACCTCGCGTCAGCGCCTGCACCGCCGGGTCGGCCGGGCGCTGGCCGGGGCGGGCTACGTCGAGGCGCCCAGCTACCCCTTCGTCGGGGACTGGGCCCTGGACCACCTGGGCCTGGACGCCGACGACCCGCGCCGGGTCACCGTGCGCCTGGTCAACCCGCTCTCGGACGCCGAGCCGTCGCTGCGCACCACGCTGCTGCCGGGGCTCTTCGCGGCCCTGCGCCGCAACGACAGCCGGGGCGAGCACGACCTGGCGCTCTTCGAGACCGGCGCGGTCTTCCGGCCGACCGGCGACGAGATCGCCCCGGTCCGGCTGCCCGTCGACCGCCGTCCCACGGACGAGGAGATCGCCCGGCTGAACGCCGCGCTGCCCCGGCAGCCGCGCCGTGCCGCCGTGGTCCTCGCCGGTGCCCGCGAGCAGGCCGGCTGGTGGGGCAAGGGCCGCCCGTCGACCTGGGCGGACGCCGTCGAGGCCGGCCGGGCCGTCGCCCGCGAGGCCGGGGTCGAGCTGATCATCCGTCAGGACCAGCAGGCCCCCTTCCACCCCGGCCGCTGCGCGGCCCTGCTCGCCCTGGTCGACGGCCAGGAGATCCTCGTCGGCAACGCCGGTGAGCTGCACCCGCGCGTCACCAAGGCGTTCGGCTTGCCCGAGCGGACCTGCGCCATGGAGATCGAGCTGGACCTGCTGGAGCAGGCCGGCACGGGCGCCGTCGAGGCCCCGCACGTCTCGGCCTTCCCGGTGGCCACCCAGGACGTCGCGCTCGTCGTGGACGCCTCGGTCGCCGCGGCCGACGTGGAGGCCGCCCTGCGGGCGGGCGCCGGTGGACTCCTCGAGTCGCTGCGCCTGTTCGACGTCTTCACCGGCGAGCAGCTCGGCAAGGGCAAGAAGTCGCTGGCCTACGCGCTGCGCTTCCGCGCCGACGACCGCACCCTGACCGCCGACGAGGCCTCGGCGGCCCGCGACGCGGCGGTCCGTGCGGCCGTCGAGCGCACGGGCGCGGTGCTGCGCGGCGCGTAGCGCCGAGCGGCTGAGCCGAGCCGCAGCGAAGGGTAGGGGTCGCTCGTCGAGGTACGAGGGCGGCACCTTCCCGCAGCGGAGGCGATGCTCAGCGCGACCACGAGCACGCGCGGCGAGTACGCCGTAGCGGCACGTGAGGGGCGCCCCGGAAGCCCGGGGCGCCCTTCCGCATGTCACGCACCGTCAGTGAAACACGGTCCGAATATCACTCAATGGGGTGGAATTGGGGGGTCAGGTCGTTACTTTCGCGTGACCGCTCGCAAGAATCGAGCCCGTCATTGCTGCTATGGGGGGCACGGCATGATCCGTACAGGGGCGCTGCACTGCCGGCGGGGTGTGGTGTTCGCGCTGCCCGGCCTGTGGGTGCTCGCAGTCGTGGTCTGGGGGCTCGTGAGCCCGCTCGGCCCGCAGCTCGTCCCACTCGTCGCCGCCGCGCCCGCGATCGCCTGCGCCGGCACCGGCCGCCGCCAGTGCGCCGTGCTCGGCTGCTGCTGCGCGCTCGTCGCCGTGCTGCCCCCGGGGCCCTACGGACGCTCCGGCCCCGGCGACCGGCTGGGCACCTGCTGCGCGATCCTCGCGGTGGTCGGCGCCGGCTACCTGACCAGCGGCCGAGGCCGCCGGCTCACGGCGGAGCTGGAGCGGGCCAAGGAGGTCGCGCTCACCGCGCAGCACGCCCTGCTGCGCCCCCTGCCGCCCCGGCTCGACGGGCTCACCCTCGCCGGCGGCCATCTCTCGGCGAGCGAAGGGGCCCTGGTCGGCGGCGATCTCTACGACGCGCAGGCCACCCCGCACGGTGTGCGCATCGTCATGGGTGACGTGCGCGGCCACGGCCTGCCCGCGCTCGGCACCGTCGCCGCCCTGCTCGGCAGCTTCCGCGAGGCCGCCCACGACGAGCCCGGACTCCCGGGCGTACTGCGGCGCCTGGAGCGCGCCCTGCACCGCCACCTGCGGGACCGGGTCCGCACCGGGCAGCCGGGGGGCGCCGACGCCGCGGAGCGCGAGCGCGCGGACGCCGAGGAGTTCGTGACCGTGCTGCTGCTGGAGATCCGCGCGTCGGGCGAGGTCATGGCGCTCAACTGCGGGCACCCCTGGCCGCACCGGCTCACCCACGGCGCGGCGGACCGCCCTTGCGCCGTCGCCGCGACCTGCGGCGAACCGCTGCCGCCGCTCGGGATGTTCCCGCTCCCCGCCGAACTGTCCCCGCTCGCCCTCACCCGGCTCCACCACGGTGACACCCTCGTCCTGCACACCGACGGCGCCGAGGACGCCCGCGACGCCGCGGGGACGTTCTTCCCCCTCACCGGAGCGCTGACCGAGGCCGCCCACGGTGCGGCTGTCACCCCCGCCGGCGTCGTCGAGCACGTCCGGGACGCCCTGCTGAGCCATACCCGGGGGCAGCTCTCGGACGACTTCGCGCTGCTCGTCCTGCGCAACGACCGCGAATACCTCCCCGCCCAGGCGCCGCCCGCACCGCTCGTGCGCTCCTGCCTGCGCTCCTGAGGTGCGGACCGGGCCGTGGCCCGTTCACACCCCGTGCGAAGGGATCTCCATTACGCTGATCCCACCGAGCGCACCGGAGGGCAGGATGGAGCCCAACACACTGCTCGACGCCATCCTCGACGAGGCGGGAATATCCCACGCAGGCCTGGCCGCCCACATCAACGCGGCAGGCCGGGCCCGGGGGCTGGCGTTGCGTTACGAACACACCGCCGTCGCCCGCTGGCTCAAGGGCCAGCGGCCGCGCGGCCAGGTGCCGGACCTGATCTGCGAGGTCCTCGGCGAGCGGCTGCACCGCGCGCTGACCCTCGACGACATCGGCCTCGGCACCCCCGGCTCCCCGCGGGTGCCCGGCACCCCGCTGTCCGGCTTCGTCGAGCGCGTCACCGCCCTGTGGCGCTCCGACGAACAGCAGCGCGAGCACGTCGTGCGGGCCCCCGCCGTCACGGGCACCCCCGCGGTCATCCCGGTCTGGGAGTGGGAGAACCCGCCCGAGGACGCCGACGTCTCCCGGCGCGGCCTGACCCGGGTCTCCGCCGACGACATCGACATGCTGCGCGCGGCCCGGGCGCACTACGAGCAGATGTACCGCAAGGCGGGCGGCGTGGCGACCCGGGGCCGGGTCGTCGGCTTCCTCAACTCCGAAGCGGCGCCCCTGCTGCGCGGCAGCTACTCCGACGCGATGGGGCGTCAGCTGCACCGGGCCACCGGCGGGCTGGTGGCGGTCGCCGGGATCTGCGCGTACGACTCCGACGCGCACGGACTGGCGCAGCGCTACTTCCACCAGGCGCTGCGGCTCGCCAAGGCCAGCGGGGACCGGGGCCTGGGCGCGTACGTGATAGCCCTCCTCGTCAACCAGTCGCTGTTCATCGGGGAGTACCGGCAGGCCGTCGCCTTTGCCGAATCCGCGCTCCGGGCCGGGGGCACCCAGCTGACCCCGGCCCTCGCCGCCGACCTCTACGCCATGCAGGCCAAGTCCTACGCACGGCTCGGCGACGGCGCCGGGGCGCTCGGCTGCATCCGGCGGGCCGAGGCGGCCGCCGAGCGCATCCACCGTGGCCAGGAGCCCGCCGAGACCGGCTACGTCCAGCCCGGCCTGGTGAACGTCCAGGTCGCGGAGGCGCTGCTGAGCCTCGGCGACCTCGGACCCGCCCGTGAGCACGCGGACCGGGCCGTCGACACCCCCGCCCACGACCGGGGCCGTGTCCACCGGCTCGCCATGCTCACGCACATCGAGCTGCGTCAGGGAGACGCGGACAAGGCGGTGGCCACCGCACGGGAGATGACCGAGCAGGCGAGAGGCATGGAATCGCAGCGCTTACGGGACCGGCTGCGTGCGGTGCGCGAGCACCTGATCGAAAGTGGGTGCGCGGCCACGGCCGAGGCCGCCGAGATGATCGACGGGGCGCTGCGCGTGCCCTTGTGAGGGAAGTTGCCAGGACAGCGCCCGGGAGGTGGCCACCTCGGCGGAAGGTGGCAAACACGTGCGTTGGAAGAATCTCAAGGAGCTGACCGTCTACGAGAACCGATGGTTCCAGGTCAATCTCGCGGACGTCCAGCTCCCCGACGGCAGCCATCTCGACCACTTCCTCATCCGGCTGCGGCCCGTCGCCGTGGCCACGGTGGTCAACGAGGCCAATGAGGTCCTGCTGCTGTGGCGGCACCGTTTCATCACCGACAACTGGGGCTGGGAGCTGGCGGCCGGCGTCGTCGAGGACGGCGAGGACATCGCCTTCGCGGCGGCCCGGGAGATGGAGGAGGAGACCGGCTGGCGGCCCGGCCGGCTGCGGCACCTGATGTCCGTCGAGCCGTCCAACGGGCTCACCGATGCCCGGCACCACATCTACTGGTCGGACGAGGCCGAATACATCGGCGACCCCGAGGACGGCTTCGAGTCGGACCGCCGCGAGTGGGTGCCGCTCAAACTGGTGCCCGACCTGATCGCCCGCGGTGAGGTGCCGGCCGCCAACATGGCGGCCGCCCTGCTGCTCCTGCACCACATCCGGCTCGGCTGACGGGCCCGCGGGAGCGTCCCGCGCTCACCGGCCGGCCGCCTGCCAGACGGCGACCGCCAGAGCGGCGAGGCCGGTGAGCGCGGCAAGTGACGGCAGCGGCCACCTGCCGTGCTCCAGAGCCCGTACCCGCTCCGTCATCTCGGTGACGTCGCGCTCCGTCTGGTCGCTGCGCTGGATGAGGAGAGCGAGGTGGCCGTCGATGCGGACGACGCCCACATCGAGGCTGCGCCTGAGCTCCGCGAGCTCGGCCGCCTTCGCGGCGTGCTCGGGATGGGTGGTCACGGTCCGTACCCCTTCCGGAAGAGTCCTGCGGCTGCTTGCCGACGAGGCGAGTCAACCGCGTCGGCAGGCGGGGCGGGAGCGTGTGCGGGGGGTATATGCGGGTCACCGGCGCACACCCCGTGTGAAGACGGGTGTGCGCCGGTGCGGACCGGTCAGTAGGTGTAGAAGCCGGAGCCGGTCTTGCGGCCCAGCCGGCCCGCGTCGACCATGCGCTGCAGCAGCGGCGGGGCGGCGTACAGCGGCTCCTTGTATTCGGCATACATGCTGTCCGCGACCGAGGCGACCGTGTCGAGGCCGATGAGGTCGGAGAGCTTGAGCGGGCCCATGGGGTGGGCGCAGCCCATCTCCATGCCGTTGTCGATGTCCTCGCGGCTGGCCATGCCCGACTCGAACATCCGGATCGCGGAGAGCAGGTACGGGATGAGCAGGGCGTTGACGACGAAGCCGGAGCGGTCCTGGGCACGGATGGCGTGCTTGCCCAGCACGTTGCCGACCAGTACTTCGGCGCGCTTGATCGTCTCCTCGCCGGTGGTGAGCGCGGGGATCAGCTCGACGAGCTGCTGCACCGGGGCCGGGTTGAAGAAGTGGATGCCGATCACCTGGTCGGGGCGGGAGGTCGCCACGGCCAGCTTCACCAGCGGGATGGAGGAGGTGTTGGAGGCCAGGATGGCGTCCGGACGGGTGATCACCTGGTCCAGGATCTGGAAGATCTCCGTCTTGACCTGCTCGTTCTCCACGACGGCCTCGATGACCAGGTCGCGGTCGGCGAACTCGCCCAGGTCCGTGGTGAAGGTCAGGCGCGCCAGGGTGGCGTCGCGCTCCTCCTCGGTGATCTTGCCGCGTTCGGCGGCCTTGCCGAGGGAGTTGGTCAGGCGGGTGCGGCCCAGCTCCAGCGCCTCGCCGGTGGTCTCGGCGACCTTGACGTCCAGGCCGGCCCGGGCACACACCTCCGCGATCCCCGCGCCCATCTGGCCGCAGCCCACCACTCCGACGCGTTCGATGTCGGTCACATCGTGCCTTTCGCTGATCGCTGATCTTCGTCGACCGGCGGGGATCGAAGGTCATCCGGTTCCCGCCTCGGAAAAGACGTTACTCCGCGCGGGACGGTGCCGGGTGGGCCGGGGCGGGCATGCTCTGCGCGAAGCGGTGTGACGGAACGGTCGTCTCTGAAGAGAGAGGGGTTCCATATGGGACGTATGAGTCGAAGAGGGTTCACCGTGGCGGCCGCGGGTGCGATGGCGGTCATGCCGGCGACGGGCGTGGCCGCCGCGCAGTCGCCGGAGCGCGCCGACGACCGGGCCCGCAGGCGGGAGTTCCGCGGGATGTGGGTGGCCACGGTCGTGAACGTCGACTGGCCGTCGAGACCCGGCCTGCCCCCGCAGGTGCAACGGACCGAGCTGCTGGCGCTGTTCGACGCGGCCGTGGCGCGCCGGCTGAACGCCGTGATCCTTCAGGTCCGGCCGACCGCCGACGCCTTCTGGCCGTCCCGCTACGAGCCGTGGTCGGAGTATCTGACCGGGACTCAGGGCCGCTCGCCGGGCTGGGACCCGCTGGCCTTCGCGGTGCGCGAGGCGCACAAGCGCCGCCTGGAGCTGCACGGTTGGTTCAATCCCTACCGCATCGCCAACCACACCGACCCGGGACGGCTCGTGGCCACCCACCCCGCCCGGGTGCACCCCGAGTGGGCCGTCCCCTACGGCGGCAAGCTCTACTACAACCCCGGCCTGCCCGAGGTCCGCCGCTTCGTCCAGGACGCCATGCTCGACGCGGTCTGGCGCTACGACCTGGACGGCGTGCACTTCGACGACTACTTCTACCCCTATCCCGTGGCCGGGCAGACCTTCGAGGACACCGCCGCCTACGAGCGCTACGGTGCCGGCTTCCCCGACCGGGCGTCCTGGCGGCGCGACAACATCGACCGCCTGGTGAAGGAGACGGGCGAGCGCATCAAGAGACGCAAGAGACATGTGCGATTCGGCGTCAGCCCGTTCGCCGTCTGGCGCAACCGCTCCACGGACCCGCTCGGCTCCGACACCCGGGCCGGGGTGCAGACGTACGACGACCTGGGCGCCGACACCCGCACATGGGTCCGCCGGGGCTGGATCGACTACATCGTCCCGCAGTGCTACTGGCACATCGGCTTCGCCGCCGCCGACTACGCCAAGCTCCTGCCCTGGTGGGCGGAGACCGTACGCGGCACGGACGTGCACCTGTACATCGGCGAGGCCCTGTACCGGGCGGGCGATCCCGCGCAGCCCGCACCCTGGCAGGACCCCGCCGAACTCTCCCGCCACATTGCCCTGAGCCGGTCGCATCCCGAAGTGCTCGGCAACGTCTACTTCTCCGCCAAGCACGTGGCCGCCGACCGGATCGGGGCGATGGCGCGCGTGGTGAAGGACCACTACCCCCACCGCGCGCGCCCGCCGCGATGACCGGCCGCCGGCCGGCCGCGCCGGCTAGCCCTGGTCGCCGGACTTGCGGTGCTCCACTACGGAGTCGGGTCCCGGCGACATGATGGTCTCGTGGCCGTCTTCCTTGCGGACGCGGTAGGGAGGCGCGCCGTTGGGGCCCAATACCTCGACGATCTCCACGACGTGGTCGTGCTTCCCGACCACCCGGCCGTGCATCACCAACCGGTCGCCCTTGCTCGCATGCATCGCCATGACCCTTTCGTCGAGTGATGGGGCAGGTGCACTCGGATAGTCTCAAGCCTAGGGTGACCGGGGGTATAGGGCGCGCCCAGGAATGTGCCGGCGGCCTCTCAGCGCGAGGCCCGCTGGGTCACGCCGATGCACACGAGCACGGCCAGGGCCGCCACCGGCGCGGCGGGGGACAGCTGCTCACCCAGCAGCGCCACCGACCAGACGAGGGTGAGCAGCGGCTGGGCCAGCTGCAGCTGGCTGGCCCTGGCCACCCCGATCGCGCCCATGCCCCGGTACCACACCCACAGGCTGACGAACTGGGCGGTGCCCAGCCAGAGCACCCCGGCGACGGCGTGCCCGGTGAGCCGTACGGGCTCGGTGAGCAGGGCGAGGGCAGCACCGGTCAGGGCCGGCGGCAGGCACAGCACCAGCGCCCAGCCGATGATCTGCCAGCCCGGCAGCTCGCGCGCCAGCCTGCCGCCCTCGGCGTAGCCGGCCGCGCAGATCAGCAGCGCGCCCAGCAGATACAGGTCGCCGGGCGAGGGCCGGCCGCCGCTCTGCTGCACGGCGAAGGCCACGACCACGGCGGCCCCGGCCAGGGCGGCCGCCCAGAAGCCGCGGGAGTGCCGGACGCCGGTCCGCAGCGCCGCGTACGCGGCCGTCGTCAGCGGCAACAGGCCCACGACCACGGCCGCGTGCGAGGTCGTGGAAGTCTGCAGGGCCAAGGTGGTGAGCAGAGGAAAGCCCACGACGGTGCCGGCTGCCACGGCGAGCAGGCCCGGCCAGTGGCGGCGGGCAGGCACTGGAATCCTCCGCGCGAGCAGACAGCCACCGGCGATCAGCGCCGCCAGCACGGCCCGGCAGGCCGTCACCGACCAGGGGCCGAGCCCCTCCAGGGCCCAGGCGGTCGCCGGGAACGTCAGCGAGAACATGCTCACCCCGAGGGCGGCCAGCAGTGTGCCGCCCGCCGGGCGGCCGGGCGCCCGCGCGGCGTTCACCGCTATCGCGGTCGGGAGAGTAGCGCTATCTTGTGCTGTCATGCATGAGCGTAACAGCGTGGCCGATCTCGCAGGAATCCTGCGCGGAGAACTCAACCGCTACTCCGCCGGTGAGAAGCTGCCGTCCAGCCGGGCTCTCGTGGAACGCTTCCACGTCAGCCCCGTCACCGTCTCCCGCGCCCTTGCCACCCTGGCCGCCGAGGGCCTGGTCGTCACCCGTCCCGGGGCGGGGGCCTTCCGCGCCGAGCCGCGCACCGCCCCCGCCCGCCCGGGCGACACCTCCTGGCAGCAGGTCGCGCTCAGCGCGGACACCGGCGACGAGGCCGTACCCCGGTCCGTCGACGCCTCCTGCGTGCTGGCGAGCCTCGCCGCGCCACCCCCCGGCGTCATCGAGCTCAGCGGCGGTTACCTGCACCCCGCCCTCCAGCCCGAACGGGCCCTGGGCGCCGCCCTCGGCCGCGCCGGACGCCGCCCGGGCGCCTGGGAGCGCCCGCCCCTGGAGGGCGTCGGCGAGCTGCGGGCCTGGTTCGCCCGCGAGATCGGCGGCCCGGCCGGCACGGTCGCCCCCTCCGGCGTACTGATCACCGCCGGCGGCCAGAGCGCACTGACCACCGCGCTGCGCGCCCTCGCCCCGCCCGGCGCACCCGTGCTCGTCGAGTCCCCCACCTACCCCGGCATGCTCGCCGCCGCCCGCGCCTCGGGCCTGCGGCCCGTGCCGGTACCGGTGGACGGCCACGGCGTACGCACCGACCTGCTCGCCGAGGCGTTCCGCGCCAGCGGGGCCAGGGTCTTCGTCTGCCAGCCGCTCTTCCAGAACCCGACCGGCGCGGTCCTGGCCGACGACCGGCGGCGGGAGGTCCTCCGCGTCGCCCGGGCGGCCGGGGCGTTCGTCATCGAGGACGACTTCGCGCGCCGCCTCGTCCACGAGGGCGCCCCGCCGCTGCCGCCCACACTGGCTTCCGAGGATCCCGACGGCGTCGTCGTCCACGTGTGCTCGCTGACCAAGTTCACCTCGCCCAGCCTGCGCGTGGGCGCCCTCGCCGCCCGCGGCCCGGTCCTGGACCGGCTGCGGGCCATCCAGGTCGTCGACACCTTCTTCGTGCCCCGCCCCCTGCAGGAAGCGGCGCTCGAACTCGTCGGCTCGCCCGCCTGGCCGCGACACCGCCGCACGGTCGCCGCCGAGCTGCGCAGCCGCCGTGAGGTGCTGCTCGCCGGACTGGGCCGGGAGCTTCCCGCGCTGAACGCGGAGTTCGCCCCGCCCGGCGGCTTCCACGTCTGGACCCGCCTCCCGGACGGCACCGACGAGGGTGCCCTGGCCGCCGCCGCACTCCGCGCCGGGGTGGCCGTCAACCCCGGCCGCCCCTTCTACTCCGCGGAACCCCCGGCGCCGCACCTGCGCCTGTGCTTCGCGGGTGCCGCGGGCACGGCCGAACTCACCGAAGGAGTGCGGCGCTTGCGGGCGGCGTACGAGGGGACGGACGCGGGCCCGTCCGGCGCCTGAGGGGGCATCACCCCACCCGGTCCCGGAGCCCCCCGCCGTCCACCCCCGCCACCGCGCCCCGCAACCACCGGTGAGCCGGATCGTCGTCCACCCGCACATGCCAGGCCATCCCGGTCCCGACCGAGGGAAGCGACAGCGGAATGTCGCGGACGACCAGCGGCATGGCCTCGGCCGCATGCTCCGCGACGGGCGCGGCCACCAGCGCCAGGGCGTCCGAGCGCAGAGCCAGGAAGCAGGCCGTCACATGGCTCGGCACCGTCGCCAGGACCCGGCGGCCGAGCCCGAGCCCGGCGAGCCGGTCGTCGACGACACCGTGGAACCGGCCCCGCCGGGTGACGGTGATGTGGGGGAGCGCCGCGAACCGTTCGAGGGTCAGCGGCTCGTCCGCGTGCGGCGCGCCGGCGCGGCAGACGGCGACGTAACGGTGCCGGGACAGGGGCGCGCTGAGCACGTCGTGGGGGAGGTCGGGCAGGTGCCCGATGTCCAGGTCGACGCTGTCGCGCAGGTCGGCCGGGTCCTCGTCGCCCTCCGGCAGGAAGCGCAGCTGGATGCCGGGGGCCTGGCGTACGACGCGGTCGGTGAGCGCCGGGCCGACGACGACGGCGAAGGCGTCGTTCGTCCGGAGCGTGAACTTCCGCTCGACCGAGGCGATATCGACCGGCTGCGCCGGCCGCAGCGCGGCCAGCGCGCCGACGAGCGCCGCCTCGGCCTGCGGGCGCAGCTCCACCGCCCGCGGGGTGAGGACCAGGCCCCGCCCGGACGGAACCAGCAGCGGATCGTCCAGCACCCGGCGGAGCCGGCCCAGGGTGCGGCTCATCGCGGAGGCCGAGACGTTCATCCGGGCCGCGGCCCCGGTCACGCTCGCCTCGCGCAGCAGGGCGTCCAGCGCGGGCAGCAGATTCATGTCCGGTAGTTGCATGGGAGTCAATTCTGGCTTGAGCATTCGGAACTTGTGGTCAATCATCCCCCGGCTCCACGATGAACCGGGAACGAGAAAGCGATGGGACCCGATGATCGACACCAAACACCGCAACACCGCGCTCCTGGTCGCGGGCTGCTTCTTCATGGAGAACCTGGACGGGACGATCGTCTCGACGGCCGCTCCCCGGATGGGGGAGGCGCTGGGCGTCGCCCCGGCCGCCATCGGGCTGGTCGTCACCGCGTATCTGGTGACCCTGGCCGTCCTGATACCGCTCAGCGGCTGGCTGACCGCCCGCTTCGGGGCGCGGCGCGTCTTTCTGGGCGCCATCGCCGTGTTCACGCTGGCCTCCCTGGCGTGCGCGGCGAGCACCGGTCTCGGCGTACTGGTGGCCATGCGCGTCCTGCAGGGAGCCGGCGGCGCCATGATGGTGCCGGTCGGACGGCTGATGGTGGTCTCCGGTGCGGAGAAGCCCGACATACCCCGGCTGGTCTCCTACGTCGTCTGGCCCGCCCTGGCCGCCCCGGTGATCGCGCCACTGGCCGGCGGGCTGATCACCACCTATGCGAGCTGGCGCTGGATGTTCCTCATCAACCTTCCCCTCGGCGCCCTGGCGTTCGCCGTCGCCTGGCGCCTGGTCGACGCGGCACCGGCCGGCACCGCCCCGCCGCGCCTGGACCGGTGGGGCGTCGTCCTCACCTCCACCGGCCTCGGCGCGCTGACGTGGACCGCACACCTGCTGTCCGGCAACGGGACGGCCTGGCCTCCGGCGCTGGCCGCCGGCGGCCTCACCGTGCTGCTGCTGGCGGCGGCGGCCCGGCATCTGCTGCGCACGGCCCAGCCGTTGCTCGACCTGCGCCTGCTCAAGGTGGCGACCTTCCGGGCGGCGGTGTCCGGGGGCACGCTGTTCTGGATCGTCGTGTCGGCCGTGCCCTTCCTGCTGCCGTTGCTGTTCCAGGAGGTCTTCGGCTGGAGCGCGGTCGCCTCCGGCGCCGTGGTGCTGTTCGTCTTCGTCGGCAACATCGCCATCAAGCCCGCGACCAACCGCCTGCTGGGCCGCTTCGGCTTCCGGCCGCTGCTGGTCGCCGCCGCCTCGGGGGTCGGCGCCACCACGGTCCTGTGCGCCTTCCTCACCGCCGCGACGCCGCTCGCCCTCGTCGTCGTCCTCACCGTGGTCAGCGGCGCCGCCCGTTCCCTCGGCCTCACCTGCTACCAGGTCATCGCCTTCGCCGACGTCCCCCAGGAGCGGATGCGCGAGGCCAACACCCTCCAGTCCACCGCCCAGCAGGCCGCCGCGGGCCTCGGCATCGCCGCCGCCACCCTCGCGCTGCGCGCCGGCGGTCCCATCGGCGACCGGCTGCCGGGCCACGCGGGTCCGGCGACCGCCTACGGGGTGGCCTTCTGCCTGCTCGCGCTCGTCTGCCTGGGCGCGCTGGCCGGCGCCCTGCTCCTGCACCCCACCGCCGGTGACGCGGTACGCCGCCCGGCGCCGCGCACCGGCAAGCGCCGCGAACCGGAGCGCGCGTGAGGGACGGAAACCCCGGCCCGTACCGGCTCACGCACCCGTCGCGCGGCGCCTGCGGTAGTACGCCACCGTGACCACCGCCAGCAGCGGGCCCCAGGCCAGCAGCGGCACGTAACACGCGGTCATGAGCCACGCGGAGCCGCCCGTCGGGGCCTCGGCGGTGTGCATCTGATCCTGCCAGCCGCCGCACGCCGCCATCATCGTGAGCGCGGTGACGACGGCGGCCCCCAGGGAAGCGGGGACGACGGCGGCGAGGACGGGGATGTTCCGCCCGCCCAGGACGGGCACCCGGCGCGGCACTCGCTCGCCCCACGCGTGCACCAGGCCGAGGGTGAGCAGACCCAGGCACTCGGCGAAGACGCTCAGCGCTATCAGGTTGAGCGACGTCCAGCTGGGGAAGTTGCTCTCGTGCAGCTCGCTGCCCTCCGCGAATCCGGACGGCATGCCGAAGGCGATGGCGCACCGCCAGAGCCCGGAGGGGACCAGCGTCAGTGCGGCGGCGTGCGCGGCCCAGCGGATCGCCCGGGGGACGTCCTGTGCGGCTGGTGCCGTGGGTGCGGTCGGGCGCGGGGTGGCGAGGATGCGCGGCATGGCGAAGTCCCTTGTTCGTCGGGCGGTACGGCGACCGCCTGTGGTGGTGGCCGCCTCCCATCTCATGGGGAATCCGGCTTCCGGACCATCTGCCGAACAGCGAATCTCCGTCCCCGGCGTGGTGCCTCCTCTGCCGATCGGCAGAGAGGACCGGCGGTCACCCGCCCGTATGATCAACTGTGTGGGGAGGGTCGAGAGGTTGAGACGCCGCGACGTGATCACGGCCGTGTTCGCCGCCGCGACGGGCTGTGCGGCGGTGATCGCCACCGCCGTCGCATACGGGACGGCGGCGATGCCGTACGCGGTCGTGCCGGCGACCACCGCGGCCGCGCTGCTGCTGTGGACGCTCGCCTGCTGGCCGTCCGCGCGGCACCGGCTGGCCGGGCCGCTGGCCCTCACCGGTGCCCTGTCCCTGGCCACCACGGTCCTCGCGAGCCCGCCGACGACGCCCGGGGGCGGGTGGCCACGGCTGGGGGAGACCGCGGCGCTCCTGATGCTGCTCGTCGTCGTGACCCGCTGGGCCCCGCTCCGGCAGGCGGCCGTGGCGGGCGGTCTGGCGGGCTCGGCGGTCGCGGCGTGGTCGCTGCCGCTGCTGCCGGAGACCTCGCTCCTGTCGCTGACCGGTGCCGCGGCCTTCTGGTCCGTACCCGTGCTGGGCGCCGTCGTCGTGGGCGGCTATCCGCGGCTGATGGAGCACCGCAGGAACCTGCTGGTCGCCGAGGTCCGACGCGCCCAGCAGCTCGAACTCGCCCGCGACCTGCACGACTTCGTGGCGCACGACGTCAGCGGCATCGTGGCGCAGGCGCAGGCCGCCCGGTTCGTGGCCGCGACCGACCCCCGGCAGGCGCTGCCGGCCCTGGAGCGCATCGAGACCGCCGGGCTCAACGCGCTGGCCTCGATGGACCGCACCATAGCGATGCTGCACGCGGCGGCCGGCTCCGGCACCGGACGACAGGACCCCGGCATCGGTCGGCGGGACCCCGGCACCGGACGGCAGGTCCCCGGCGCCGTCGAACCCCTGCCGGGCGTGGACCAGCTCCCCGGGCTCGTCGAGCGGTTCTCCGTCGCCGGCTCCGGCCGGGCCTGCCTCGCCGTGGCGCCCGGCGCCACCGACGGCCTCTCCCGCGCCACCGGCTCGACGGCCTACCGGGTGGTGGTCGAAGCCCTCACCAACGTCCGCCGCCACGCCCCCGGCGCCCGCCTCGTCGAGGTGCGGCTGGAGCGCGTCCGTACGGCCGGTGGCGCGGCCGCCGTCGAGGTCGAGGTGGTCAACGACGCCGGGACCGGCAACCGCACGGCCCTGCGCCGGGAGCGCGACGGGCACGGCGGACGCGGCCTGAGCGGTCTGCGTGAGCGCGTACGGGCGGCCGGCGGGACCCTGTCCTACGGTCCGCACGAGGGCGGATGGCGGGTGGCCGCCGTCCTGCCGCAGGCGCCGGAGGGCGCGCCATGAGCGGCGGACCGACGCGCATCCTGCTGGCCGACGACCAGGACGACGTCCGCAGCGGCTTCCGCCTCGTGCTGAACTCGCAGCCGGACATGACCGTCGTGGGCGAGGCCGCCGACGGCGCCACCGCGCTCGAGGCGGCCCGGCGACTGCGGCCGGACGTCGTGCTGGCCGACATCCGCATGCCCCGCCTGGACGGCCTCGAACTGACCCGGCTGCTCGCCGGGCCGGAGGCCGACCGTCCCACGCGGGTCGTGGTCGTCACGACCTTCGATCTCGACGACTACGTGCACACGGCGCTGCGCAACGGCGCCTGCGGCTTCCTGCTGAAACGTTCCGGCCCCGCGCTGCTGATCGAGGGCGTCAGGTCGGCCATGGCCGGCGACGCGCTCATCAGCCCCCAGATCACCGTGCGGCTGCTGGGCCGCCTCACCGCGCCACCCCGCCCCCCGGCACGCCCCACCCCGCTCACCGACCGCGAACAGGAGATCGCCCGCCTCGTCGCCCGGGGCCGCACCAACGCCGAGATAGGCGCCGAGCTCTTCATCACCCCGGGCACCGCCAAGACCCACCTCGCCAACATCCAGGCCAAGCTGAAGGTGCGCAACCGCGTCGGCATCGCCGCCTGGGCCTGGGAGACGGGGCTGGTCGCGCCGCGCCCCCAGGACTGAGCGGGGCGCCGGGCCGTTAAGCCCGGTCCGGTGGCGGTGCGGAGCGGGAGGTGCGCGTCCGTACCGTGATCAGCCCGTAACGGAACGCGCTTCGCGAGCCGGGTGGGGGCGAACAGGATCACAGCCGAGCAAGCCCCCCGGGCGCCCCGGCGACGACGGTCCGCGGACCCGCCGGCGCCCTACGACCGGCGGCGGGGCTTACCGCGCTTGCCGGCCCCCTTGGAGCCGCCCTTGGGGCCGCCGGAACCGCTCCGGGGGCTCTTGCCGGTCGCCGGCTTGCCGGCCGTGGGCTTGCGCTGCGCGCCGCCCTTGTCGGAGCGCTTGGTCTTCGGCTGTGCCGGGGCCGGGGGGCGGCCCCGCGTGCTGTTGACCGTCCGCCCGCGGACGATCCCGATGAACTGCTCCACCAGATCGGTGGTCTCGTCCTCGGGCCAGGACAGCGCGACGCGTGACTCGGGGGCGTCCGTCAGCGGCCGGTACGTGAGGTCCTTGCGGTGGTGCAGACGGGCGAGCGACTGCGGGACGATCAGCACTCCCACTCCCGCCGCCACCAGTTCGATGGCGTCCGCCGTCGTGGCGGGACGCTCGATCGCGGGCCGCCCCGGCAGCCGCTCCCA
>NZ_JBEZYL010000008.1:0-7500 GCF_040638465.1 Streptomyces sp. NPDC026206 | reverse complement strand
TCCATCACGTCCCGCGCGCGGCGTAGCCGTACCAGGTCCTCCAGGGTCATGCGCACCAGCATCGCACGGCGGCGGTGGCCCGCCTCCGCGATCAGTGCTCCTCGGCCGTCGGGCGCATCACGCCCACGCCCACCAGCACCACGCCCGGTCATCTCCTACCCATTGCATAAAACTGCCGTTCTCCGTATAGTCATGCCTCATTACGGATGGAGGGCCGATTGATGGCGATACGTGCGGCAGTGGCCGGGGCGAGTGGATACGCGGGCGGGGAGATACTGCGCCTGCTGCTCGGGCACCCCGAGGTCCGTATCGGCGCGCTGACCGGCAATTCGAACGCGGGCCGGCCGCTCGGCACCCTTCAGCCGCACCTGCCGTCGCTGGCCGGGCGGGTGCTGGAGCCGACCACCGCCGAGGCGCTCGCCGGGCACGACGTCGTCTTCCTCGCCCTGCCGCACGGGCAGTCCGCCGCCGTCGCCGCGCAGCTCGGCGACGAGGTGCTGGTCATCGACTGCGGAGCGGACTTCCGGCTGAAGGACGCGGGGGACTGGGAACGGTTCTACGGGTCGCCGCACGCCGGGACCTGGCCCTACGGGCTGCCCGAGCTGCCCGGTGGGCGCGAGGCGCTGCGGGGGGCGAGCCGGATCGCCGTTCCGGGCTGCTTCCCGACCGCGGTCTCGCTCGCGCTGTTCCCCGCGTACGCCGCCGGGCTGGCCGAGCCCGAGGCCGTGATCGTCGCCGCGTCCGGCACGTCCGGCGCCGGCAAGACCGCCAAGCCGCACCTGCTCGGCAGCGAGGTCATGGGCTCCATGAGCCCGTACGGCGTCGGCGGCGGGCACCGGCACACCCCGGAGATGAACCAGAACCTCTCCGCCGTCGCCGGGGAGCCGGTCACCGTCTCCTTCACCCCGACGCTGGCGCCCATGCCGCGCGGCATCCTCGCCACGTGCAGCGCCAAGGCCCGGCCGGGCGCGACCGCGCAGTCCGTGCGGGCCGCGTACGAGAAGGCGTTCGCGGGTGAGCCGTTCGCCCGGCTCCTGCCCCAGGGACAGTGGCCGGCCACGTCGTCCGTGTACGGCTCCAACACCGCCCTCATCCAGGTCGCCCTCGATGAGGCGGCCGGCCGGATCGTCGCCGTCAGCGCCATCGACAACCTCGCCAAGGGCACCGCGGGCGGCGCCGTACAGAGCATGAACATCGCCCTCGGGCTCGCCGAGGAGCTGGGGCTGCCGGCCACCGGAGTGGCGCCGTGAGCGTCCGCCGCGTGGTCGCCACCGTGCTCGCCAGGTGGGTGCCGTGCGGCCCCCCGGCCGGCTGCGCCGGCCCGCAGGACATGACGAACAAGCCCGTACCGCCGCTTCGCGCGGGCGGGCAAGCCACCGAGGAGTCGCAGTGAGCGTCACCGCAGCAAAGGGATTCACGGCCGCGGGCATCGCCGCCGGGATCAAGGAGAGCGGCAGTCCCGACCTGGCCCTCGTGGTCAACCAGGGGCCGCGCCTGGCCGCGGCCGGCGTCTTCACCGCCAACCGCGTCAAGGCCGCACCCGTCCTGTGGTCCCAGCAGGTCCTGCGCGGCGGCCAGGTCTCGGCCGTCGTCCTCAACTCCGGCGGCGCCAACGCCTGCACCGGCCCCGAGGGCTTCCAGGACACCCACGCCACCGCCGAGAAGGCCGCCGGGGTGCTGGGCCACAGCGCCGGTGAGATCGCCGTCGCCTCCACCGGCCTCATCGGTGTCCGGCTGCCGATGGACCGGCTGCTGCCCGGCATCGAGAAGGCCGCCGCCGAGCTCTCCGCGCACGGCGGCGAGAAGGCCGCCATCGCCATCAAGACCACCGACACGGTCCACAAGACCGCCGTCGCGCAGGGCGACGGCTGGACCGTCGGCGGCATGGCCAAGGGCGCGGGCATGCTCGCCCCCGGCCTCGCCACCATGCTCGTCGTCCTCACCACGGACGCCGACGTCGACGCCGCCGGGCTCGACGCCGCGCTGCGGGACGCGACCCGCACCACCTTCGACCGCGTCGACTCCGACGGCTGCATGTCCACCAACGACACCGTCCTGCTGCTCGCCTCCGGCGCCTGCGGCATCACCCCGCCGGAGGCCGCCTTCACCGAGGCCGTACGGACCGTCTGCGACGACCTCGCCCGCCAGCTCATCGGCGACGCCGAGGGCGCGAGCAAGGACATCCGCATCGAGGTGACGGGCGCGGCCACCGAGGACGACGCCGTCGAGGTGGGCCGCTCCATCGCCCGCAACAACCTCCTCAAGTGCGCCATTCACGGCGAGGACCCCAACTGGGGCCGGGTGCTCTCCGCCATCGGCACCACCTCCGCCGCCTTCGACCCCGACCAGCTCAACGTCGCCATCAACGGCGTGTGGGTCTGCCGCAACGGCTCCGTCGGCGAGGACCGTGATCTCGTCGACATGCGGTACCGGGAGGTCCGCATCACCGCCGACCTGGCCGAGGGCGACAAGAGCGCCGTGATCTGGGCCAACGACCTCACCGCCGACTACGTCCACGAGAACAGCGCGTACTCCTCATGACCGCCACCACCGAGCCCCGGAGCACCCGCCGGCACACGGCCCTGCCCAAGGCCCGCACCCTCGTCGAGGCGCTGCCCTGGCTGACGCGCCATCACGGCAAGACCGTGGTCATCAAGTTCGGCGGCAACGCCATGGTCGACGAGGAGCTGAAGGCCGCCTTCGCCCAGGACGTCGTCTTCCTCCGGCACGCCGGGCTCCACCCGGTCGTCGTGCACGGCGGCGGACCGCAGATCAACGCCCAGCTGGACCGGCTGGGCCTGCAGTCGGAGTTCAAGGCCGGGCTGCGGGTCACCACGCCCGAGGCCATGGACGTCGTGCGGATGGTGCTCGCCGGACAGGTGCAGCGCGAGCTCGTCGGGCTGCTCAACCGGCACGGTGCGCTCGCCGTCGGCCTCACCGGCGAGGACGCGCGTCTGATGACGGCCACCAAGCACTACGCCGAGATCGACGGCGAGCGGGTGGACATCGGCCGGGTCGGCGAGATCACCGGGATCGACCCCGGCGTCGTACGGACGCTGCTGGACGACGGCCGCATCCCCGTCATCTCCTCCATCGCCCGCAGCACCGACGACGGCGACCCCAACGGTGTCTACAACGTCAACGCGGACACCGCCGCCGCCGCGCTCGCCGCCGCACTGGGCGCCGAGACGCTGATGGTCCTCACCGACGTCGAGGGCCTCTACGCCGACTGGCCGAACAGCGACGACGTCATCAGCCAGCTCACCGCGAGCGAGCTGGAGCAGCTGCTGCCCGAGCTGGCCAGCGGCATGGTCCCCAAAATGGAGGGCTGCCTGCACGCGGTGCGCAGCGGTGTCACCACCGCCCGCGTGATCGACGGACGCGTCCAGCACGCCATCCTGCTGGAGATCTTCACGGACGAAGGCATCGGCACGATGGTCGTCCCCGACCCGGAGGGGCAGTCGTGACCAACGCGGATCTCACCAGGCGCTGGCAGGGCGCCCTCATGGACAACTACGGCACCCCCCGCATCCCGCTCGTGCGCGGCGAGGGGACGGCCGTATGGGACGCCGACGGCAAGCGCTACCTCGACTTCACCGGCGGCATCGCCGTCAACTCCCTCGGGCACGCCCACCCCGCGATCGTCCGCGCGGTCTCCGACCAGATCGCGACCCTGGGACACATCTCCAACCTCTTCACCGCCGAGCCGACGGTCCAGCTGGCGGAGCGGCTCCTGCGGCTGGCCGGCCGTCCGGGGCGCGTCTATTTCTCCAACTCCGGTGCGGAGGCGATCGAGGCCGCGTTCAAGATCGGCCGGCGCACGGGCCGCACCCACATGGTGGCCGCCGCCGGCGGCTTCCACGGCCGCACCATGGGCGCCCTCGCCCTCACCGGCCAGCCCGCGAAACAGGAGCCGTTCCTTCCGCTGCCCGGCGAGGTCACGCATGTGCCGTACGGGGACGCGGCGGCGCTGCGCGCGGCGGTCACCGCCGGGACCGCGCTCGTGGTGCTGGAACCGGTCCAGGGCGAGAACGGCGTGATCGTCCCGCCGGACGGCTATCTGGCCGCCGCCCGCGAGATCACCCGGGCCACGGGAACGCTGCTCGTCCTCGACGAGATCCAGACAGGTATCGGCCGCACCGGCAACTGGTTCGCGCACCTGGCACAGGGCGTCGAGCCCGATGTCGTCACCCTCGCCAAGGGCCTGGGCGGCGGCCTGCCCATCGGCGCCACTCTGGCCTTCGGCCCCGCCGCCGACCTGCTGACGCCCGGTCAGCACGGTTCGACCTTCGGCGGCAACCCGGTCTCCTGCGCGGCCGCGCTCGCCGTCCTGGACACCCTCGCCGCCGGGGAGGCCCTCGGCCATGTGACGCGCACGGGCGGGCTGCTGCGTGACGGGATCGCTGCGCTCGGCCACCCGCTCGTCGACCATGTCCGTGGTACGGGCCTGCTGCTGGGTATTGTCCTTGGCGAGCCCCTCGCACCGAAGGTGCAGCAGGCGGCCCAGGAAGCCGGTCTCCTGGTGAACGCGGTCGCACCCGACGTGGTGCGGCTGGCCCCTCCACTGATCATCACCGACGATGAGGTGGAGACGTTCCTCCAGGTGCTGCCCGGCGTCCTGGACGCCGTCGCCGGCGGGGCCCACGGGGAACGATGATCCGGAGACTGACGACAACGATGACCGAGGCGCAGGAGATCGAGCCGGGCCACGGCGGGCAGGCCGTGCCGCAGACCCGCACCGCACGCCACCGCCGGATCGTGGACATCCTCAGCCGGCAGGCCGTGAGGTCCCAGAGCCAGCTCGCCAAGCTGCTCGCGGACGACGGCCTCTCCGTCACCCAGGCGACGCTCTCCCGCGACCTCGACGAGCTGGGCGCGGTCAAGATCCGTAACACCGGCGGCGAGCTGATCTACGCGGTCCCCTCCGAGGGCGGTGACCGCACACCACGCGCTCCCCTCGGCGAATCCGCCACGGAGGCCCGCATGGGCCGCCTCGCCGCCGAGCTGCTGATCTCCGCCGAGGCGTCCGCCAACCTGGTGGTCCTGCGCACCCCGCCGGGCGCCGCCCAGTTCTTCGCCTCGGCCATCGACCAGGCGGGCGTCCACGAGATCATCGGCACCATCGCGGGCGACGACACCCTGCTGCTGATCAGCCGCGACCCGGCCGGCGGCCAGGCGCTGGCCGATCACCTGCTGAGGCTGGCACAGAAGGAAGGCTGACCGGTCCCCGTCCGGGGGCCGGTCCGGCCCGGACGGGGTGGCCGTACCAACGCGAAAGGCCGCTTCCGCTGTCTGCGGAAACGGCCTTCGACCTGCGAAAATCGCTGGTCGGGACGGCGGGATTTGAACCCACGACCCCTTGACCCCCAGTCAAGTGCGCTACCAAGCTGCGCCACGTCCCGGTGCGACGTTCCCTCCGGGCGTTTCTTCCCGGTGGGGCGTGCAGGAAGAAAATATCCTGTTCCGTGCTGTGATCCAAATCGGGGGGTCAGTGCCTGCGGTCGAAGGTGTCCGTGGGGATGTCGATTATGGTGCCGTCGGCCAGCTGGAGGTGGATGGTCTCGCCGTACGTGTGCTGCCGACGGGTGGCGTATGTGCCATCCACCGGCCGGGTGAGGAGGTCGCACTCGCCTCGGAACGGGTCGATGACCAGAAACGCCGGGACGCCGGAGCGTGCGTACTGCTCCTCCTTGAGCGTGAAGTCGTACCCATCGTGCCTTGTGGAGGCGATCTCAACCGCGGCCAGCAGGTCCTTGTGCGAGTAGGGCTCCCCGGTCTGGCCGTCCCGGAGGATCGACACGTCCGGTACGCGCGGCGCCTCCCCTGGGAACTCGATCAGCACATTGGACAGCACCCGTTCCCCGGCCAGACCCGCCGCGAGCGCGGCCTTCTGGACGTCGAAGTCCGTGTGGCAGTGAGCCCCCGTCCGCATCGAGATGACGATCCGGTCGCCCACCACGTCGATCTTGATGCCTCCTTGGTGCTCGCAGATCGCGTGGAACGTGTTCACGAGGGCGTCGAGTGGCCATGGCATGCGCCAAGCCTTCCGCGCGCGCCACCCCCCGTGTGGGTCCGCAGGCAACGTTCACTCGCCCGAGCTATTGACGAAACATACGGCGTAGTGCATAGTTATGCCTATCAGCGCATGAGAGCGCAGCGCACTGCACCGTAAGGAGAAACCCGTGACCGAGCGCGTCGTACTCGCCTATTCCGGCGGCCTTGACACCTCCGTCGCCATCGGCTGGATCGCCGAGGAGACGGGCGCCGAGGTCATCGCCGTCGCCGTGGATGTCGGTCAGGGCGGCGAGGACCTGGACGTCATCCGCAAGCGCGCGCTCGCCTGCGGTGCGGTGGAGGCGGAGGTCGCCGACGCCAAGGACGAGTTCGCCGAGGAGTACTGCCTCCCGGCGATCAAGGCCAACGCCCTGTACATGGACCGGTACCCGCTGGTCTCCGCCCTCTCGCGGCCCACGATCGTCAAGCACCTCGTGGCCGCCGCCGAGAAGCACGGCGCGACCACGGTCGCCCACGGCTGCACCGGCAAGGGCAACGACCAGGTGCGGTTCGAGGCGGGCATCTCCTCGCTCGCGCCCGAGCTGAAGTGCATCGCGCCGGTCCGTGACTACGCGATGACCCGGGACAAGGCCATCGCCTTCTGCGAGGCCAAGGGCCTGCCGATCGCGACGACGAAGAAGTCCCCGTACTCCATCGACCAGAACGTCTTCGGCCGGGCCGTCGAGACCGGCTTCCTCGAGGACATCTGGAACGCGCCGATCGAGGACGTCTACGACTACACCGCCAACCCGGCCACCCCCCGGGAGGCCGACGAGGTGATCGTCACCTTCGAGCGGGGCGTCCCGGTTGCCCTCGACGGCAAGCCCGTCAGCGTGCTGCAGGCCATCCAGCAGCTGAACGAGCGGGCCGGCGCGCAGGGCGTCGGGCGGCTGGACATGGTCGAGGACCGGCTGGTCGGCATCAAGTCCCGGGAGATCTACGAGGCGCCCGGCGCGATCGCGCTGATCACCGCCCACAAGGAGCTCGAGGCCGTCACTGTCGAGCGCGAGCTGGCCCGGTACAAGCGGCAGGTCGAGCAGCGGTGGGCCGAGCTGGTCTACGACGGCCTGTGGTTCTCGCCGCTCAAGCGGGCGCTGGACGGGTTCATCGCCGAGGCCAACGAGCACGTCTCCGGCGAGATCCGGATGACCTTGCACGGCGGCCGGGCCGTCGTCACGGGCCGCAAGTCCGAGCAGTCGCTCTACGACTTCAACCTCGCCACCTACGACACCGGCGACACCTTCGACCAGTCCATGTCGAAGGGCTTCATCGAGATCTTCGGGCTGTCGAGCAAGATCGCGGCCAAGCGGGACCTCGCCCACTAGGCCCCGGCCTGCACCGAAGCGCTGCCCGACGAGGCCCTCGACGCCTTCGGTGCTCCCTACGTCGTCAAGGACGACGGCCTGGCCGCCGGCAAGGGCGTCGTCGTCACCTCCGACCTGGCCG